>JACQEL010000307.1 GCA_016200595.1 Deltaproteobacteria bacterium | reverse complement strand
GCCAAACTATCAACTTCGGCCGTCGTCATGGGCACGAAGCCCCAATTCCGCTCCCAGGCACTGTTGTAAACTTCGAGCATCAGAGCGACTTCCTGGCGGAAACGTCGCAGATTAATCGGTCGGATGGTGATGTGGTGCCGTCGCTGCAAACGTGCGACCCCACGGACGAGACGCTCTGGCGGTGTCGTGTCATCCAGTAGATAAGCCAGCAGGTCCTTCGCCTTCGTGTATCCGGCGGTTTCGATGAGCCGAGCAACATAGGGTAAGTTGTACGGCATCATGACTGCAGGCGGATGCTGGAAGCCGTCTACCAAAAGTCCACACTCTTCATTGGTGGAGAAGTTCATCGGCCCGCGAATCCGTTGCATACCGCGCTCCGCGACCCAGCGTTCGGCAGCGGCAAGCAATGCTACCGCGACGGACTGATCATCTATGCTTTCAAAGAAGCCAAAGAACCCGGTGGCGTCCTCATGGAATTGCACATACTGGTGATTGACGATAGCCGCGATGCGGCCCACCACTTCCTCACCGCGCCACGCGAGAAAGTACTGCACCTCGGCATGCTGATGAAATGGGTGTTTGCGCGGATCCAGCAGTTTTTTCAAGTCGAAAAGCAGGGGAGGCACCCACAGGGAGTTCCCCTGGTAGATACGCCAGGGAAGTTTGAGGAAACGCTGCAGATCTCGCCGGTTGTGGACAGGAGAGATGCGCACGCTTAGACCACTGGGCAGGCTGTGCCTGCCGTGGCCGGCGGGCCCTCTGGAGCGGCACCACGAGTGAAGCCAAATCTTGGTGTGTTCCGCATATAGGCTCAGGACAGGCTTGTCGAAAGGTGAACGTACAATTCTGCCGCGCCCAAGCGTCCCCTCACATCGCAGCCTGTCGTTTCACGCCTTGGGCGAAGAGCTCGAGCACGAAATCGATTTGCTTGTCCGTATGCGTCGCCATCATAGAAATCCTGAGCCGACAAGAGTGGTGCGGGACAGCCGGCGGGATGACCGGGTTGGTAAAAACTCCGGCATCGAAAAGAGCCCGCAACTGGACCGCCAGCGTATTCAGGTCGCCAATCATTATGGGAATAATAGGTGTTTCGCTGTCGCCGATGTCGTACCCCAGGCTCTTGAGTCCCTCCTGCATACGACGCGTGTTTGTCCACAGCTGCTCACGCAACTCAGGCTCTTCCTCGATGACTGCCAACGCTGCCAGGACCGTGGCCACCGAGGCCGGCGGCATGCTGGCACTGAAAATCAGCGGCCGGGCATGGTGCTTCAGGAAATGAATCACCGGCTCCGGGCCAACGACGACCCCACCGATCGCGGCCAGCGACTTGGAGAAGGTGGCAACGGTGAGGGTGACTTTGTCCTCCAGTCCGAAATGTTGGGCCGTGCCGCCCCCCTGCTCACCCAACACCCCAATGGCATGCGCATCATCCACCAAGACGTCCGCGCCATAGGCTTCAGCCAGGGCAACGATGCCGGGCAGGTTGACAATATCTCCTTCCATAGAAAAAACGCCATCAGTCACAATGAGTTTGCCAGCTTCGCGTGGCGCATGAGCGAGCTGCCGCTCGAGGGCTTTCATATTGTTGTGCGGGTAGCGACACACCGTGCCGTACGACAAGCGGGCACTGTCCACCAGACTGGCATGATTGAGCTTGTCCATAAAGAGATAATCTCCCCTGCCAATCAGCGTGGACACTGCTCCCAGGTTCGTCTGATAGCCAGTGCTACAGACCAGCGCCGCCTCTTTTCCCAGGAAACGGGCCAGGCGGTCTTCCAGTTCTTCATGCAGATCTAACGTGCCGCTGAGGAAGCGGCTGCCAGTACAGCCACTGCCATAGCGCCTCAAGGCCGCCTCTGTCGCAGCCAGCACTTTCGGGTGATGGGTCAGGCCCAAGTAGTTGTTCGAGCCCATCATGATCTTGCGCTCGCCATGTATCATCACTTCTGGACCAGAGGACGCTTCGATAGGTATGAAAAATGGGTAATACCCCGCCGCCTGCGCTATGCGCGCGCGCGTGAAGCGCACACTCTTCTCAAGAAGATTCATCCCTTGCCCCCTCTCCGTTACCGCCGCAGTACTCCCTCCAGGAGTACACCGTCCATGTAACTTCCATCCGGGTGACCGCAGCGCCTCTTACCTCTACCGCTTGCCACCTCCTCACTCCCTACAACCACCCCTGTTCTCGATACCAAGCCGCCGTGCCGGTCAACCCTACGGGCAACGGGATACGCCCCTCGAAACCAAGATCCCGCTTTGCCGCTTCGGTCTCACAGAGCCAACCGGGAGCGAGCAGCTCGCGTGCCTTCTCTCGATTAAAAATCGTCGCCTGACCACCGATCGCCGCCGCAAACTCACTCACGGCGGCAGCCGCACGCACGGTCCACTGCGGAATGCGTACAGCGCAGACCTGGCGGTTCATGGCCTTAGCGATCCAGTGCGTAATTTCACTCCAGCCATAAGCTTGAGCTTCCGCCACATGATAAATCCCTGTCGCCTGCGGGACTACCGCCGCACGGATTAACGCCTCGACCAAGTCCGTCACATGGATGAACTGCAGCAGGCGTTCTGGGCCGCGCGGGACAAACAAAATACCACGGGCCGCCAACCGGAAACCGAGGAACAGGTCGCGATCCCGGGGACCGTAGACAGCCGGCGCTCGTAGTATCACAACTTCTAACTGCTCTCCAGCCGCGAGGCAACACTGTTCTCCCACAAGTTTGCTGCGACCATAGGCAGTAATCGGTCGCGGGGCATCGCTCAGGCCCACCGGCTGCCCCTGGTTGGCGGGCCCCGCCGCCGCTAATGAACTGAGATAGACCAAGCGACGCGGCCGCCGCTGGGCCGCCAGGAGCGTCTCGACTAGGGTCCGGGTGCCCTCGGCGTTGGCCTCGTGGTACTCTCGTTCTGAGCGTGCTCGTGTCACCGCAGCTAAATGGAATACAACATCGACGCCGTGGACTGCATGGGCGAGTGCAACCCGGTCGTCTAATCCTCCTTCGATGCGCTCCGCCTGCAGCTCAGTCAGATGGGTGACATCGCTCGTGCGCCGCGCTAATACACGGAGTTGTACTTTCTGCGCAGAAAGTGCTTCAAGCAGGTGCCAGCCAACGAAGCCAGTCCCTCCCGTGACGAGGACGCGGCTGCCCGCCTCCAGGAAGGCGTTATATGCAGTTTGTACCGTGTTCACAGAATCGGTCGAATTCACAAGGAAATCGCTAGGCTAGATAACAGACTTCCCGTCTTTTACAAGGGGCATCGGCAGTGGTCGTCAAGATGGGTGCATAACAATTTCCTGGTAATGCCCCTACCCGTAGTGGATTTCTTTCCAAAAGCCAAGATTTTGTTATGCACCCCGTTAAGATCTCTTCCTTGACACACTCGGCTGGGAGACCGTATGATCTCCCAGTTTCTTGTATGCTCAGTGAATTTTCGGCTTTCGAACTTCGTCAACGGTTCGCGAATGCTTTTCAGCCGCGCCCCTGGATCTACTGGAGTGACTTGCTGGCCTCAGCAGGTGTAGGCTGGGTAGCCTTCGCTCTAGGGGCCAGGGCTTCGTTCGGTTCGCTTCTCTACATGGCAGTGACGATCGTCGCCGTCGTCGCACTGTTGCGAGCGGCAATTTTTATTCACGAGTTGGCGCACAGCAAACGCGGGGCTCTTCCAGGGTTCGAGGTTGTGTGGCACTTAGTTGCTGGCTTTCCCTTTATGTTACCGAGTCTTATGTATGTCGGGGCACATGCCGACCACCACCGCCAGGCGACGTTTGGTACGCTTGCTGACCCGGAGTATGCGCCTCTCGCGCGCTGGAGCAGCCTACGTATTACCTGGTTTGTCGTTTCTGTGATCGCTGTCCCTCTACTGCTGGCGTTGCGCTGGGGGATACTAGGCCCTCTCTCCTATCTCATCCGCCCCCTGCGGCGGCTGGTAGTCGAGCGCGCCTCCACGCTCGTTATCAACCCTTACTATCGCCGTCCGTTGCCCAGGGGACGGCAAGCGGTCCGTTGGGGAGTACAGGAAGCTACTGCAGCACTGACGGTCTGGATCATCATAGCCGGTTGGATCAGCGGTTGGATTCCTCTCCGGTGGTTCTTCCAGTGGTACGTGGTGGCTACCGGAGTCGTACTGGTCAACCAGTTTCGCACCCTCGCAGCCCATCGCTACGCTAATGACGGGACGCCGCTCGACGCCATTGGTCAGCTTCTCGACTCCGTTACTTTGAGTGGCTGGCCGATCCCCACCGTCCTCGCCGCACCAGTTGGTTTGCGTTACCACGCCCTGCATCACCTCTTGCCTACTGTTCCTTATCACAGCCTTGGTACGCTCCATCGACAGCTGCTCGCAGAACTTCCTGCCGACTCTCCATATCGACGGACGCAGCAGGGTGGCATTCTCACTACAGTGCGCGACCTGCTTGGCAGACGAGAATCTCGGGACCCCAAGATACTCGGCGCGGATCGTGCTGCGGAAAAAGCTTGAAAAATTATCTGCTGGTCCTATGGGAGCGGACGTTGGCGTTGCCATCTGAGGGTAGATTGACGCTAGCACTCTGTCAATCTCTAAACTTTAGGCCTCTCATGCCCAGGCTCCGCTTGAGCCTCTTCGCCCCGGAGGGGCGACGGACTGTAGCCCAGGGCGTCAGCCCTGGGACACCAACCCCCCACGCGTCTCCTCCCAGCCCCGGAGGGGCGGAAGACCTCAAGCCGGTCGTCTTCTCTCGCCCCTCCGGGGCTCTGGGCGCCGTGGGCTACCTCCTCACGCCCCTCCGGGGCTTTATTTCGGATACAGTCTAACCATTATGCGTATCCTTTCCGTCTTCGCGCGTGCATATCCCAGGCAGACCCTCGTCATGCTCGTGTGTCTACTGCTCGCGGCCGTAGCCGAAGGGATTGGTCTTTCGAGTTTGCTCCCGCTCCTGAGCCTTACTGCCCAAGCAGCTACGGACGGCAACGCTAACCCTGACAGTCTTGCCGGGAAGGGAGGGCTTGCCCAAGCAGTTAGCCATGTCCTCGTCGGGGTCGGTCTCCAACCGAGTATTGGTCTCTTACTCCTCATCATCGTGGCCGGGATGACCCTGAAGGCCGGATTTATCCTCCTGGCGCAAAAACAGATAGGGTATACAGTCGCGCAGGTCGCGACCGACCTGCGGCTGGCACTCATCCGCGCCCTGCTGACGGCACGCTGGGAATACTACATCCGCCAGCCGGTGGGCAGCCTCGCCAATGCCTTCGCCACCGAAGCCTCCCGCGCAGCCCAAGCTTACCTCTACGGCGCGACGATCCTCACCTTACTGGTTGAAGCGCTGCTCTACACGTCTCTGGCCCTCACTGTATCCTGGCAGGCGACGCTCGCCGCTATAGGGATTGGTGCCTTAATCGCCTACGCCTTGAATCGCCTCGTGCGCATGTCGCGTCGTGCAGGCGCACGGCAGACCAGGTTGTTGAAGGCAGTGCTGGCGCAGCTTACCGATGTCCTCTATGCGGTCAAGCCCCTCAAGGCCATGGCCCGTGAAGCCTTGATCGGCCCCTTGCTGGAGGGGGAAACCCAACGCCTGAATCGAGCTTTCCAACGCGAGATCCTGAGCAAAGAGACGCTGCGCGCACTGCAAGAGCCGCTCGTGGTCGCAGCGCTGGCCGGTGGTCTCTATATTGCATTGATCCGCTGGGCCTTGCCGTTGCACAGCCTTATCCTCCTCGCGGTCTTGTTTGGCAATCTACTGAACAGCCTGAACCGGGTGCAGAAGCAGTACCAGCAACTGGTCTCTTATGAAAGCACTTTTTGGTCCATACGCGCGACCATCGAGCACTCCGAGCGGGAACACGAAATCATCCACGGGAAGAAAAGGCCGCGGCTGAAAAGCGCAATCCGGCTCGACCAGGTAACTTTTTCCTACGGCGATCAGGCGGTCTTGCATGAGGTCTCGCTCACTCTCCGTGTTGGCCAAGTGACGGCACTCATCGGCCCTTCGGGCGCTGGGAAGACCTCCGTCGCAGATCTGCTGGTTGGCCTGGTACGACCCCAGGTCGGTGAGGTGTGGATCGATAACCTGCCCTTGAGCGCAGTAGACCTCCAGGGCTGGCGGCAAATGGTGGGATACGTGCCGCAAGAGACATTTCTCCTGCACGAGAGTGTGTTGGTGAACGTCACACTGGGAGATCCCGACCTCACGATCGCGGACGTGGAATCCGCCCTGCAGGCTGCGGGTGCCTGGGAATTTGTAGCCGTCCTACCGGAAGGGCTACACACGCCAGTGGGAGAGCGTGGAGCGCGCTTCTCCGGCGGACAGCGCCAGCGTATCGCCATTGCCCGGGCGCTGGTACACAAGCCACAATTCCTCATCCTCGACGAAGCCACTGCCTCCCTCGACCCAGTCACTGAGGCGGCGGTCTGTGCGACCATCCAACAGTTGCGTGGTGACATGACGATCCTGGCAATCTCTCATCAACCGGCTTTGCTCCAGGTGGCTGATACCGTCTATCATCTGGAAGGGGGCACGATGAGGCAACTGGATCGCCTCATCAGTCAACCCTCGGCTAGCGCTATCGCCACGTGACGAGAACTCAGGGCAAAGCGCGGTTGACGCACCACACCATGAGTGTCACATACTATATGCATGGCACACCAAGATATGGATGTGACAAGCGAGCCTCCGGTCCGGGTGCCACTGGCGGCTGGTCCCAATACTGTCCGGGAAATTTTTCTGTCTCGTGCCCAAGACGGGGGCTTTGCCCTTTGGAGTGCGGGAGCCACGCTCCCGCTTTTGCCGTGCGAAGCATGGCTTC
>JACQEL010000306.1 GCA_016200595.1 Deltaproteobacteria bacterium | reverse complement strand
CGATAGCGGACAGCGCTGGACTGCCATAAACACGGGCCTGACCAACGCTTTTGTCTATGCACTGGCTATTGCGCCGATCACCGCCTCGACCCTGTATGCAGGGACTGCGCGTACCGCATACGGTGCTCTAGGTGGTATCTACAAGAGTACCGATGGCGGACAGCACTGGGCCGCCATGAGCCCGGGCCTGACCAACGCTTCTGTCACTGCGCTGGCGATTGATCCGGCCACCCCCTCGACCCTGTATGCGGGGATTATTGGTGGAGGGGTCTACAAGAGTACCGATGGCGGGCAGCACTGGACTGCCATGAACACAGGCCTGACCAACACGTCTGTCTATGCTTTGGCGATTGATCCGACCACCTCCGCGATCCTGTATGCGGGGACTGATGGCGGTGGTGTCTACAAGAGTACTGATGGCGGGCTGCACTGGACTGCCATGAACACAGGCCTGACCAACACATCTGTCTATGCTTTGGCTCTTGATCCCAAGATTCCAACCACTCTGTATGCCGGTACTGCTGGAGGCGGTGTCTTTACGATCGAGCAAGAAGCTCCTACTCTCTCTGTGACTCCAGACGCACTCGACTGTGGCAAGCTCAATGTGGGCAGCACGAAGCATACGGAATAGGTACTAGACTTTATCCGCAATAAAGCCCTGGAGGGGCGTGAGGAGGTAACCCACGGCTTGCGCCGTGGGACTATAAAAGGAGGGGACATATGCTAGCGAATCGCATAAAAAATCTGTTTCTGTCCAATGTGCTGCTGGCCGGTGTGATAGGTGTCGCTGGTGTGGCTCCAGCACTGGAGGTCGGAGAAAAGGCGCCGGACTTCACGCTTCCTAGCACGACCGGAAAGGATATCAGCCTGAGCCAGTTTCAGGGGAAGCAGTTTGTCCTCATCGAGTTCTATGGTCAGGATTACGCTCCGGTGTGCGCAGCGAACCTCTCAGCCAGGAAGACCGACTACAGCAAGTTCCAGCAACTGAACATCCAGATTCTCGGGATCAGCATCAACAATCCCTTTTCTCAGAAGACGTTTGCTGACTCGCTCCAACTACCGTATCCGCTCCTCAGCGACAGGTCCCTGAAAGTCGCCAAGGCGTATGGCGTTCTGTACGGGACCACAGAAGGGAAGAATAATCCAGATCTTGAGGGTCTGGGTACAAAACGGTCCTTTTTCCTCGTGGATCAGCAAGGAATCGTCCGGGGGCGGTGGATCGGTGAGGACTTGGCGGTCTTCTCTAATGAGGTGCTCCTGAAGGCGGCAGGGGAGATCGCGGGGAAACCGTAGAAGTCGCTGGCGAGATTCAGTACAAACATTACTGGACCCATGCGATAGTGCAGGACGAGGGTCAAAAGAGGGAAAAAGACATGGCGTATCTGGAAGTCTTCGAAGGTACCTGGGAGGAACTATCCGCTCGGGCAGAGGAATTCAAAGGACGCAGGCTCAGGCTGATAGTGCTTCCTAAAGAAGCTGAAGCCACTGGAGAGGTCTCCGACGTAACAGCGCTTCTTGAGATGGCGACAAGGCTGTTTGCCGAGGCAGACACGAGCGAGCGAGAGCTGGGCAAGCCAAGCAGCGATCCGCATGAAGCGGCGTTCGGCGAGATCGTTGCTGAGAAGCACAGCAAGATAGGGCTCAAGCTGTGACGCTGACAGATGCGGGTGCGCTGGTTTCGCTTGTGGATAAAAACCAGCCGCAAAGTGCTGGTTGCCGCAGTACGTTTGCAACCCTGTCACTCCCCCTCGTCACTCCCTGGCCCGCTTTTACCGAGGCCATGTATCTTGTCTATCGGGTTGGAGGATGGCCGCTCCAGCACAACTTATGGGAATATGTAGAGCAAGGGTTGCTCCGGCTCCACCCTTCTACGGAAGCCGAGCAGAGACGGATGAGGCAACTCATGGAACAGTACCGCGACACACCGATGGACCTGGCGGATGCCTCTCTGGTTGCCACGGCTGAGGTACTAAACCTGAGCCGAATTTTTACCCTGGACAGCGACTTCTACGTGTACCGGATCAATAACACCGGAGTGTTTGAGGTTGTTCCCTAGTTGAGCCCACCGGGACGTGGCGGAAGGGGGAGGAGCATGGATTTTGCGCGGACATCAAGGGCAGTTGTTATTTTTTGGGCAAACAAGAGGGTCTCTATCGTGCTCAACTGAGGAAGGACGATGAACAACACGTTTCGTGCCACTCCTGGAAGCAGAAGCGGTGGCCGGCTACTACGACAAATGTCCTGCATTGCCCTCATTCTGGCGAGCAGTGGGCTGCTCACCGGCGGTGCGGATGCTGCGGAGCGCGCCCAACCCATCAAAATTGGCGTGCTGACGGAGTCCTGGGGACCCACGCCGGAAGCGGTGGGTTTGCGGGATGGTCTGGTGGAGTTGGGCTACCGTGAGAACGAGCAGTTCGTTCTCGGTGTTCGTTTCACCCAAGGAGATCTGACAGCTCTTCCTGCCGCGGCGCATGAGCTGATCCAGTACGGAGTGGACATCATCTTCGCCTGCTACAACGCCGCGACGAAAGCGGCGCAGGGGGTGACCACCCGCATCCCGATCGTTTTCGCTGGTGTGGCCGACCCCGTAGGGCTGGGCCTAATTCAAAACTTCGCCCGGCCCGGCGGGAATATCACGGGGGTGGCCGATCTGCACTTTGAGCTGAGCCCGAAGCGTCTGGAACTCTTCCACGAAATCATTCCAGGCCTGAAGCGCGTCCTGTACCTCTACGATGCGGCCGATGCCGACGCCGTGGCGGGGGCGAAATTGTACCATGATGCAGCGCACCGCCTCGACATTGCGCTGGTAGAACAGCCAGTGCGGACTGTGGAGGAGACACAGGCAATCCTCGCTCGGGTCTCGAAAGACGAAGTGGATGGCATCCTGGCGCCGCGCCAGGGTTCTTTGAACATTATTGGCTTCATCATGGAAATCACCTCCCAACGGGCGATCCCGACAATGTTCGATGCCTCATTTATGGTGGAGCAGGGCGCACTCGCCAGCTACGGGCCGAACTTGCACGAAACCGGCCGGCAAGCGGCGCGCCTCATAGATAAAATCCTCAAAGGAGCAGACCCGGCGGAGACTCCGGTGGAGGCGAACTCGAAGGTCGAGTTCGTCATCAATCTGAAAGTCGCCAAAACCCTGGGGCTGACGATCGCGCCGGAGGTGTTGTACCGGGCTGATCGGATCATCCGCTAGCCCACGCTCTGCAAGCTTCTCTTGGAGACAGAGATTCATCAACGAGCTTCTTATATAAAGAGATCGGCGGTCACACCAAAGCGGTCTGCCAGCTTTTTTGCCTGGGCCTTGCTAATAGCTCGCTTGCCATTGAGCACCTCAGAGGTGATGCCTTTCGAGCCAAACAACGACCAGATGTCTTTGTGCTTAAGCCCGTGCTCCTCCATCAGGAATTTCAGGGTTTCGCGAGGGGAGCCCTCGTCAATCGGGTAGTGTTCTTCCTCGTACTGTTTGACCAGCATTCCCAGCAGATCGAGCAATCGGACCTCTTCCAGGGAAAGGAAGTCCTCGTCTCTGTCCATCAGGAGGCGGATCTGTTCCAAAAGCCGCTCATATTCCTCCTCAGTTTGAATCTTCACAGGAACTGCCTTTTTCAGTAAACGCACATACTTTGTCTCATCAAAGACACTCGCTGTGTTCTTCGTCATTTCCAGTGCTCCTTGTCATATTCGGCGTGGGTCAAGATTGCCAGGACGAACACCTGCCGGGTGCGGTAGCTAATCCGCGCAATCAGCCGGTACTTATTGCCCCCGATGTTAAACACCGTCCGTCGTCCGACGAGGTCCGCATGGGGAAATACCTTCTGCACCTCAACCCGTGAGTGCCAGTGTGCGCGCTTGGTGATTCGATACCACTGGTCCAAGCTCGTTTTCGCGTCAGGGTGCTTGGCGGCAAACGTTCGAATTGCGCGATGACTGATCACTCTCATTAACTGTATGTTCTCGTAAAGAGAACTTATTGTCAAGGAAGAAAGCGGAGGTAAACACATGGCGCAGGTTTGCTATCAAGGGTTCCGAGACTCGGCGACCACGCGCCAGCGGAGATTCCTCCTGTGGAGGTGAACCCGAAGGTCGAGTTCGTCATCAATCTGAAAGTTGCGAAAGCCCTGGGGCTCACGATCGCACCGGAGGTGTTGTATCGGGCTGATTGGATCATCCGCTAGACGTTACGCTAAAAGAAACCTGCTTTTTTATTATTGACAAACTTCGTCCTTTGGCAGGATAATCCTCCACACCGAGTAACATACAGAAGAATCAATAAGCTGGGAAAACATATGGCAGAACAGACAGGAAGATTGATAGAATTCGACCCCGTCCAATCTCACCCAGAGCCGCCTGCTGCAGGCCTCAGAACCCGAGAGTTAGAGTGGCGAGGTACGCACAGAGAAGTCCTGCGCAACTTTGCCGGTCAGTGGGTTGTGTTGGAGGGAGAAGAGATTGTGGCTCATGGCAAAGATCCACAACAGGTGGTAATCGCAGCCCGAGCCAAGGGCATTCAGGTTCCCTACATCTTTTACGTAGGCAATCCGACCGAGGTGAGTCCAGTGACGCTGGAATGGTAAGCAGTATGGTTACCGTACAGTACCAGCATGAGTTTCCCTATACTTATGTCGGGGAGTACGATGATTATTTCCCAATACTTACGCTGCGGATGACAAACCCGCGCCAGCCTGAGCAGAGTCTCGATATAGATGGGTACCTTGACTCAGGAGCGAAACGCTCCCTTTTTGATGGATGGATAGCGGCAACGCTGGGATTTGATCTTTTCAGTGGACCGCAAGTGACACACGGGTCGTCTACGGGTTTTCATACTACAGGACATCTCCATCAGGTCCGTTTCTTTCACCTTGCCCTTGGCAGCTTCGACCTTGAGGTAAGCTTCAGCACGGTGGAGATTTCGCGGAATCTGGTCGGCCGTGACTTCTTTAATCTAGTTTAGGTTGGGTTCCGCGAAAAATATCTGACTTTCTACCTAGCGCCTACTCCGTGAAGGAGACACAAGAGGGGTGATTTGCCGAGCAACAAAAGACGCTCTTAAGACTCTCCAAGAGCTGTGCTCTGTCGCTCTCGTCCTGTTCATCGTGAGCCATGTCCCGCTCACTGGCGACGCGCGTGCGGAGGAGCGCAACCAGCCCGTCAAAATTGGAGTGCTGACGGCGTCGTGGGGACCCACGCCAGAAGTGGTTGGCCTGCGGGACGGTCTGCTGGAGCTGGGCTACCGCGAGAATGAGCAATTCGTTCTTGGCGTCCGCTTCACCCAAGGAGATCTGACGGCCCTGCCTGGTGCCGCGCGCGAGTTGGTCCAGTACGGAGTAGACATCATCGTCGCCGACTATGGCCATTCAGCGCGGGCGGCGCAGATGGCAACCTCCCAGATCCCGATCGTCTTCATCGGTGAATCCGACCCCGTAGGGCTGGGCCTGACCCAAAGCTTCGCCCGGCCCGGCGGCAACATCACTGGGGTGACCGGTCTGCACCTCGAGCTGAGCCCGAAGCGCCTGGAAGTCTTCCACGAGATTGTCCCGGGCCTGAAGCGGGTCCTGTACCTCTACGGTGCAGCCGACGACGCTGCCGTGGCGCAGGCGAGAGCGTACCGTGAAGCTGCTCGCCGTCTTGGGATCGAACTGGTAGAGCAGGCTGTGCAGGCGCAGGAGGAGGCGCAAGCGACCCTCGCTCAGATCTCG
>JACQEL010000305.1 GCA_016200595.1 Deltaproteobacteria bacterium | reverse complement strand
GTATGTTTCGATACCATTCCGCCGGCGCCGGAGCTGCTCAAAGAGGGGAAGGTGCAGGTCCTGCTGGGACAGAAGTACTTCGGCTGGGGTGAGGAAACAGTGCGGTTGCTAGCCGGTATTAAGGCGGGCAGAAAGCCGGCTTCCGCGGTCATTGATTCCGGCGTGGACATTGTTACGCCGGCCAACGTGGATGACTACGTGGCTCGGTGGCGGAAGCTTGAGAATCCGTAAGAAACTCCAACGGAACCGCCAAGACGCCAAGGTCGCCAAGAAGTCTTCGCGCTCTTGGCGTCTTGGCGGTTCAATGCAGTTTGCATTCTTCGGGGGTGCCGGCCACAGCATAATTATTAGTGGCTATTAACCGGCCAATGTGTGCCCGCAGAGGAGCGACTAGAGTTTTGCTAACTCGGCTGATATTTTCGCCAAGCGATTGGCAAGCCGTGCTAATGGGCGCTGGTCATTATCAGCGGACAGCTTGAGGCGGTGACTTGCCAGCAGCTGTTGAACAGCGGCCAGGGCGTTTTGCAGAGCCAGGATACCACCTTGGGCGTGAGGATTGAAAGGCTGGTCGAGAGGGAGACTGGGCATCAGGTGACGATTGACGAGATGATGACGGGCGCGATGATATTCGCGCTGCATGTCGTTTTGGCTGACGTGAACGTAGCGGAGAGTCATGCGAATGTCTTTATGCCCGAGCAGCTGCATGGTCACCGGGAGACTAACGCCGGAGCTGATCATCTCAGAGGCAAAAGAATGGCGCAGCCGGTGTGGAGTGATGTGTGAGGCGCAGCCGGCAGAAGCGGCGGCGCGAAGCAGCCTTCGACTAATTGCCATGTAGCTGGGACGGCGGCCGTCGCGGTCCAGCAGTAGGAAGTGTGGGTTAGGCAAGGTCTTGGGATGCGGGCATCGCAAAGCCAGGATAGCAGCGATGAGGTGGCGAGCGGAATCATCGAGAGGGATCCATCTTTCGGTGTGGAGTTTGCCCAAAGGGACCTTCAATACCCATTGATCGGTGGCTACGGGATGGAGGCAATCGACGGTCAGATTGAGGCACTCGCCGATGCGCATCCCGGTGGCCCGCAGCAAGCGCAAGGCCAGAGCCGGCAGATCATTATCACGAGCCAGCTGTTGGGCCAGCAGTTGGTCCTCATGAACAGACAAGGGTTTGGGTAGGTAGACATCGGGGGGTGGAAAATCCTGTGGGCCGATGAGGTTGTCTGCGAGGGGATGGCCATCGGCTGCCAGATCGTACAGCAGGCGGCGCAGTTGGATCAGGTACTGGGTGCGGGATGCGTTTCGCAGGGGCGGTTGTTGCTGGTGGAGGGATTGCAGGAAGCCCAAGACATGAGGATCTCGTCGCAACTGGGAAGGGCAGCTGACCTGAGGGTGAGTGTGGCGCAGGAAGTCCAAGAAGCGGTTCACGACAGTGACATACTTGGCCAGCGTAGCAGGCCGCAAGGTGGCTGCCAGGCAGTCGAGTTGCAACCGGAGGGCTTGCTGGAGGCTTGGCGTGAGAGGTTCTGTCATGGTTGGATGCACGCCGCCAGAGGCGCTCTTTTGAGCACGGCCAGCTGATATTGGCGCCAGATCTCCTGAGGCGAAAGCTCGACGTAGAGCATGGTGGTGTGGATGGAGGCATGTCCCATCAGGTGCATCAGTGCAGGCAAGGAGACGCCCGCTGAGACCATGTCAGATCCGAAGGTATGACGAAAGCGATGGGGGTTGGCCGAAGGTACTTGGCTTTTGCGACGGTGATGACGAAACAAGGAGCGTAGACCAGCCTCCGTTAGGGGTTGGCCACGACGCGGACCTTTCAGGGAAACGAACAGGTGGTGATGGGCAGTCTGAGGCCTTTCCATGTGAAGATACCACTGCAGGGCCTGCAGGGCGTCGGGCGGCAAGGGTACGATTCTTTCCTTGCGGCCTTTGCCACAGACGCGCAGCTGACCAGAGAGCAGGTCCACATCGTGAAGTTGGATACGGCGCACTTCAGCCGAGCGCAGACCATCGAGCAGCATCAAGGCAATGAGGCTAAGGTCGCGAAAGGTGCGGAAGCTGTGCCAGAAGCTGGCGACTTGCTCGGGTGTCAGCGGCAGGATGATCCGCCGTGGTTGTTTGAGTCGCAGGGTGGTAGCGTGGCGGCCGGGTTTACCATAGCCGAGAGGCGAGCGGGTTTTGTAACTACTTTGGACACACTGCGGACCGCCCGGCAGGTTGTGGCCGAAGTGAAAGCGATACAGGCAGCGGACCACGGTGAGGCGGTGGTTGATGGTGGAGGCCGATGGGCGCGGTGAGTTATCGAGTTGGAAACGGACATAGTCCAGTAAGGCGTGTTCGTTGAGACCAGAAAGCTGCCACCCTTGACGCAACCACCAGCGAGCAAAGTTGAGCAGATCGTAGGCGTAGATGCGCAACGAACAGAGCGACAGCCCGCGAAGACATTGGGCTTCCAGGAACTGGTTTACGGAGACGACATCTTTCCCTGACGGATCCAGCAGCCGGTAAGGACAATGGCTGGCAGGTGAAAGATCGCGCACGAGGTGAAACTTGTTAGCCATGGGGATGACCAATGCCTCTGCCATGATTGTCAAAGTCCTGGGACCGATCGTACAGGCCAGCCGTTTTGGGCAGGTCCAGGACTTGATAGACGCCGGAGCGGTAAGCCAGCAAATCACGGTCGACCAGTTCTGCGATGGCGCCCTGCAAGGTGTGCGCGTGAGGGATACCCAACAGCTGGCCAATACGTTGCTGGGAGTAAAACGAGATTCCTCGCTCATCGGCCACGATGGCCAAAAAGACATACAGCAGGGCTTCCGGATGGCGCAGGCCTTCCAGGAAACCCTCACGGACAAAACGGTGTTCGATCCATCCGAAACTGCCGTGACGACAGCGGATGCGATCGGGTCGCAAGACGGGGATGTCGGTTCGCATGGTCACCACGGTAGAGGAGTCCAGACCGTTAAGTCCATCGCGATACGCGTTGCTCACGCCGGGGTGGTGGCTATTAAGTCCTGTGCAGAGAGCAGCTTGGCAGTGATAACGCGATTCGCGTTGCTCACGCTCATCACTTTCAGGTAAGTGTTGACAGCAGGGAGTTTAACTTGAATATCGCGATACGGGTTGCTCACGCTGGGGGTAGCGAAAGCCTTGCGGCGAGCACGCCAAAGCCGCATATAGTCGGCGTGGTACCGGCGCCTTTTGGGATGTGTGGCCCAATATCGGCGATGATAGCAATGACGATCACGCTGGCGGGCCCGCCGACACAGCGTATCATCCTCATCGGGATACTGTGCTCTCCAGGTACGAGTGTTGGCTCGCCGGCGTTGTCTCTGACAGTCGGCGCCGCCGCAGGTTCGCTGCTGGGCGCCAAGTCGTGGGTGCGGTTCAAATCGCTTGCCGCAGATGCAGCAGTAGCGAACACCACAATCGTTCATCGGGGATTCTCCAGGAAGACTTCATGGCCTTGAAGCCTCTCACAGAGAACCCGCGGCTACAGAGGGAAGAAAAAGCAGGCAAGAAGATTCAAGTACACCCTAAACTGTACTTGAACAAAACCAAGCAGAAGCAGCAAGAAGATTCAACTGCTTCCGTGCATCACACTTTATTATTGGCCGGTTAAGTGGCTAAACTTTGGTGATAATTCGTGACGAAAATTCTTCTCTTTCTTCTTAGTGGCCTATCGATCCCCGCGGATCTGACCACCGACTCTATCTACGCGATCATCCGCGGCCAGCGCACCGCTATCGCCGTCAAAGAGCTGGCCCGTATCGATCCCGTTCGTGACCTTACGGGTAACGTCACCTGGCCGATCCCCGGCTACCTCACCGCCAAATTGGTATTCGCCGACACCTCCGAGTCGACGCTCCCTATCGAGAACCTACGCTTCGGCGACCTGAGCCTTTCGGAGCTAAAATCCGTTGTATTTCGTGGCGCGGGCGAATCGAACCTGCCCAACGACCTCCTGGTGCTTCGTGACAAGCAAGAGCTACAGGGGGACATCCTCAACCAGCTATTCGAAGTAAAGCTCTTTTACCCGACACAGGGCGACCCGGTGATTCTGCGTTTCTCCCAGGAGCAGCTTCGCCGCATCGAATTCGGCGACCCGCCCTTGCAGACGGAAGTGGACACCAGCCCTTCGCCGCTTTTTCCGCAGAAGACCAAGGTGCCGGTCCGCGCGCGT
>JACQEL010000321.1 GCA_016200595.1 Deltaproteobacteria bacterium | reverse complement strand
ACAATGGTCGAGGTGTAGGGCGAGCTGTTCTGCGGCAAACGTTTCTGCCAGTCGGCGGGGAGGAGTTTCGCCTTGGCGGAGATTTCGTCGATGTCAAAAGCAAGAGCCAAGGTGACAACGTCAGCTTCCAATCCATCAATCACGGAACGGGCTTGCTTGCCCGAGCCACCATGGGATTGGTTGATGGTGACGATATCACCAGTTTTCGTCCGCCAGTACTTGGCAAAAGCGGTGTTGAAGTCCTGGTACAATTCCCGCGTGGGGTCGTAAGAAACGTTGAGGAGTGTGAGGTTCTTCTGCGCCAGCGCCACCTGAGGCTCCCAGCCAAAGGGAAACATCGCCAAGTCCCCGGAGGTCACAGGCAAGGCGATTCCCAGAGTCAGGACGAACACGAGCGCAGTACGGAGTAGGGTTTTCTGTAACATATTGTTTCTTTCGTTGTGCATAGTAGGACACCTAAGCAGGTTCTAAAAAGTTCTTTGACACAACTGACGTGCCAGCGCAGCCAAGATGGCTGCGCCACCCTTGGACAAGGCTCTGTTGTGGGTGGCACAGGCTTCTAGCCTGTGCACGGTTTGTCAACAGACTTTTTGGCATCCACTTAGTAAGAAATCTGGAAGCGGGTGAGAATGGCTTGCTCTGTTGGTCGGTCTCCGTTCTTACCATCGCCGCCGGTGAAATCTGACTCTTCGTAGTTCAGCATGAAGCGCAAATTGCGATTGAGGTACCAGTTGAGACCAATACCCCACGAGTGATCCCGGCGAGCCGATTTAGTAGGATCAGCAAAGATGGGAAAGGCATCATCGTCCACGTGCAGTTCACCGTAGCGGGCCGCGAGCTGAAACGCGCCCCACTGCCCAGTCATCGGGTCGAAGGGATGGGCCGGCGACACCCCGCGATAGGAGGAGTCTTCACCAGTGAGGACGTAGGAGAGTTGCACTTGCCAGGCACGGTTGTCCAGCGTCGCGTGGACTTTATTTCTTTTCACTCCTTGTGTACTCCACACATACTCTGACAGCAGCCCGAAAGGCCCCCAGTAGTAATACCCCTGCGGCGACCAGCGGGAGTGTTCTCCTTCGGCGATGACGGTACCGGCTGTGGTTCCGTCTGACCGATAGCGGAAGAAGGTCAACTGGTCTTGCGTTAAGTAAGCGGGCAAGTTGGGGTTGCTCACGACTCCGGTCTGACGTCCGTACGTGCCGGACAAACCGATGCCTAATCCCTGCAGCGGTGCGAGGCTGGTGTTCTTAAAAGGATGCGCGAAGAGACGACCGTTGAAGTCTTTGGCGTCGTTGTTATCGAGGTCGCCGTTGCCAAGGTCTGGGACGCCATTGAAGACGCCGAGCGCATAGCTGGCCGCGCCATCGAACAGATCGCCCCACAGTTGAGTCCCGACGTCACGATTAGGGACGAGATTGGTCGGCAGACCGCGTTCGACGAAGAGCAAGTCAGTGGCTGATTGGAGGCGTTCCAGGCCCACTGGCGGCTTGTATTTTCCCACCCGCAGTTGTGCTTCTGGCCACAGGCGGGCGTTGAGGTAGCCGTCAAAGAGCCGCGCATTGCCCTGACCGAAGTCTGGCATGATGCGGTAATCAAAGTACTTGTAAACCGTCCCTTCAATGATGGGACGGACGCGGCGCATGATGAAGGTATCCGTCCCTAAGCGCTTCCGGTCGTCGACGAGGAAACGTCCGTCTGCCTGCACGTAACCACGCACCCGTAACTGGAAGTTGCCATCGGCTGATCTGAGGGAGAACCCATCTTTCCCCGCTCCCACAATCGGGGCATCTTTCGCCTTTGCCGCCGCGGTCTCCTGATCTATCTCGTAACGTCTTTCCAAAACTCGCACTTTCTGATCAAGGGCTTCCACCGCTCCACTCGGAGGAGGCTCCAGGGCCTTAGCCGGAGCGCTTTGCTGCGCTTGTTGCTCCAGGCGCTTTTCCAGCAGTTGCACTTTACGCGTGAGAGCTTCCACTTGTTCTTCCAACACTTTGGTTGATAGGGCGCCTTCCGCTAAGATGCGTGGCGAAAATCCCAACACCATACTTCCCGCCATGACGGCGATCCGGAACAACCGGCCTTTCCTCATGAAGTACACTCCTTCCTTGCATGAGAACCTCCGGTTGTCCGGTCAGCTCTTAATGATCAAGCAGTCTGGGCTGATTTCTCCTCGTGCCTCCAGTCGTCTGTTTGGCTAGAGTAACGTCAGCGGTCAGACAAGACGGACTAATCGTCTTTCGCGCCACTCTTAGCGAGGCGGATTTTTTCCTTGCGGTCTATCTGCACGACCTTTGAGTCGTGGATAATGATCTCCACAGAACCGTAGCGGATGCTTTTGACGGCGCGGAGGATTTGTTGCTCAATCTCTGAGTTCCGTTCCCTGTCCGAAAAGCTCTGCGTATTCATAGGAAAAGCTCTATACACTCCAATAAGAGTGTTGTCAACACTCCAAAGAGAGTGAAAAGAGAGATTGTGTTTGGGTAGCGACGCAGAGATTAGTAGACCAACGCAATGAAGATGAGGGATAAACAGGGGCCACGTCATTCCCGCGCAAGCGGGAAGCTAGGCAGGTGAACCTGAGGCTTCTGCTTGAGATTCCTGGATGCCCGCCTGCGCGGGCATGACGGTCCTAACCCCAACAAAATCATATGGACTGAGTACGAATGGTCCACTGCATGAGAGCTAAGAGCTGTCATGCTGAGCCGAAGGAGCCTCAGACTGACAGACCGGCAAAATTATTACGACGGACTACGAGGGAGACGTGGCAAACCGCAGGCGCGGAATTTTTTCGGCGGGGAAGGACGCGAGTCTCTCCGGATCAAGCTGCAACAACTCATTCCGACAAGTTTCAAGCTCGGTCAGCAGGTCTTGCACTTCAATCCCAAGGAAAATGGGTTGGTAGGGGCTAATTTTTTCTCCACCGTCGTGCAGCAGTGACAGGGCGCCGCGCAAATTGTGATTTCCTAGATGATAAAAGGCCACGGCAATCTGGATCAGTCCTTGTAAAAAGCGTCGCTCTGCACCCGATTCTTTGACCCACTGGGCTTCTAAGACCTCGTGGACTTCGAAAAAGAGCTGGTGATTGAAAAGGAGCACCCCTTTACGCAAAGCCATGATAAGGGGAGAGACAGTTTGCTCGGGCACCCACTCTGCCAGCGCCGCGCCATACTGCAGCAGTTTGTTGATGATTTCGCTCCACTCGTCGATGAAGGCTGACGCCAGGGTCACTCGTCCTGATCTGCCGCGTAAATCCCAGGTCAGCAATGGACTTTGCTCGAGCAGGGGCAGAACGTATTCTCGCTCTGCTTCCGGCGCCGGCAAGAGGAAACGGTCCACTGGCATGGCTGGCGGCGTCTTCTTGACCGCCTGACAGTAGGCCGCGAGACAACGGAGCACCCCTGCTGCCACCTGGTCGTCTAACGCCTTGACCAGCAGTTCGGCTAAGAGATTGCGGGTGGCGATTTTCATAGAGTGAGTTCTACTATCGTCACCCCACCACCGCCTTCGGCCCGAGAGGCTTCGTTATAGGAGGTGCAGTAGGGTGAAGTCGCCAGATATTCGCGCACGGCGCGCCTGAGTGCGCCGGTTCCCATGCCGTGGACGATACGCACGGACGGTTGATGGCTCAGTACCGCTTGGTCGAGGAACGTTTCTAGACGTGGCAGAGCCTCATGGACGCGCAGGCCCAAAAGGTTAATCTCGGGCCTGCCGGGTACGCTGCTTTGCACTGCCACACGCACCTGGTGCTCACGTTTGGGTGTGGTCGTCTTGCGAACTTGAGTCGCCGCCACTTCAAAGGTCAACCCGCCGCGGCGGACCCAGGCGCGGTCCCCCTGTAGAGCAATCAACTCACCGCGAATTTTCCCGTCTTGCACTGCGACTTCGTCACCTACTTGCGGAGGAACAACGTGCTCAGTCAGCTGTGGACGTAATTCGTGCTCCTTAGCCGTAATGATCTGTTGTTGCTCATGTAAAAACTGCGTCAGTTCCTGACGGGCACGTGGACGGGCCGCGCGCAGGTGAGCGATGATTTCACGGCCTTCCTCGCGCGTGCGTCGCGTCAGGCGTCGGGCTTCGGCCAGTTCCTCTTGCCACAGGTGCCGTCGTCGCTCTTCGGTCTCAGCCAGGATTGTTTGCTGGCGCGCGCGTAGGGCAGTGAGCTGCTCGCGCTCGTTGGTCATCTGCACACGCTCACGCTCTAGAGCCTTACGGCTCTCTTCCAATTGGGCGATGACCTGGGACAGTTGGCGTGCTTCATCCGAGAGAGTGGCCTCGGCTGCGGCGCAGACCTCTTCTGGCAGTCCGAGGCGTCGCGCCATCGGCAACCCCAGACTCTGCCCAACGGTATCGTAATGCAACCGATAGTGGGGTGTCAGGGTATCCAGGTCAAAATCTACCGCTGCGACCTGATAGTCGCCGTCAGCCATAGCAAAGAGCTTGACTGGGGTCAGATGAGTCGAAGCGGCCACACGCGCGCCGCACTCTTTGAGATGCACAAGCAGACCACAGGCCAAGGCTCCTCCCTCTAGAGGGTCGGTACCACCACCCGGTTCATCGAACAGTACCAGCGCTGGCACACTCAATTCTCTCAAGATCTCGGCGACATTGCGCATGTGGGCAGAGAAAGTCGAGAGGCTCTGTTCCAGAGACTGAGCATCGCCAATGTCCGCGAAGATACCCGAAAAAATCGGCAAACGACTCTCTTCCTCAGCCGGTATGAGTAATCCGCTCTGCGCCATGAGGCAGAGCAACCCCAGGGTCTTGAGGGCAGCGGTCTTCCCGCCAGTATTGGGACCGGTGATGATCAACCCACTTTTGTGCTCCGGAATCAGCAGATCGATTGGCACCACGGGTTTGCCGGTAGCCAGGAGCAAAGGATGGCGCGCATTGCGCAGCCGTACCGCGGTTCCGCCCAAAAGCGGTTTCGTGCCTCGCTGTTTGCGTGCCTCCACCGCGAACAAGGGTTCGATAAACAGCGTTTCACCGGAGCCGGAGCGATCCTGCACGATCCCCGGCAAGCGGGTATGGAAGTTGGCGCGGACAGGAATGACGAAACGGTTGTTACGGATGGTGATGTAATGATCGGCGACGACGTCTTTAGCCTGGGACGAGCGCAGCAGATCTTGTAGTCGATGCTCAATCTCTTCCCCCAGCATCCGCAGTCGCCGTCGTAGCTCGCGCAGTTCCGGACTCGCTTCGTCTTTGAGCCGGCCGCTTTCGTCGAGGCAGCGGCGCAGAATGTCTTCAAGTTCAGGGAACGAGAGCAAGCGCTCAGGCAGGTCTGTGAGACGAGCATACCCACCGACCTGGCGACGGAAGAAAACTGACAGCGTACGAGATAGAGTGATAACTTCCTGGATTTCCAACAGCTTCAATCCTTCTAAGGCGGCACCGGCGTGGACCGCCCACTGCAAGGATGAACGGATGTCAGGAAACTGGCGAAGAGGTAAGGTCAGTTGCTCTTCCAGCAGACGAAAGAACTGCCAGGCGCGTTCGCTTTCTGCCTCGACGTTCTCTTCGGCAAGCTGCGGTCGCAGGGTCAGGCAGACTTCGTGGCCGGCGCTAGAAAGTGCACAGCCAGCGAGCAGGTGGAGCACTTTGTCGAACTCAAGGGCTTGTAAGTCGCGTTCACGCATTAGGCAAAAGCTTTCCGTACTCAGATGCAACTTTCAGTAAAAATAACAAAATAGCGGAGTTCTACGAGAATTGCCAAGATCTAGACATGCTCGGGTGCATAACAATTTCGTGGTAATTTAATCACAGTTGCCTGCCACCCCGCCGTTCACCCTTCGACCGGCTCAGGGCGAACGGGGCTGGGGAGTAAAGGCGTGGGTAATTTTCCGTTCGTGCTGAGCTTGTCGAAGCACGCAGACAGGGAGCCACCAGCCTGCCAATATTTTGATATGCACCCCTCGCTTAGTGCCCCGCACTATGGGGGACTCAGAATGACATCCCTGTTACTGTTCTTGCAGATTGAACCCCTACTCTCTACGCGACGAACTTGCTCTTCGAGTATTTCTATTATATAAGATGCTATATTCAAAGTTATATACTTTGCTATTTCTAGCCAGATAAGGAGTCCTTTTGCGGATGCCCACCTCTGTCGTTTCTTCTTCGGTTGAGATTCCCCCTTGGACGTGGCCGTGGTGGCGACCAACTGCGGGACAGCACATGACCTTCTTGTGGGTGGTGCTCATCCATGCGACCGCAGCCGTGGGGCTAGTCATATCCCCGCTGCCTGGCTGGCCACTCTTGCTGGCGACTGCTGCGCTGACCTGGCTAGGTGGTTTGGGTACCACGGTCTGTTACCATCGTACTCTCGCCCATCGCGCCCTGCGGTTGCATCCTGTCGTCCGCGAGATCCTCATCTTTTTTGCCATGTACAATGGCTCGGGGGCGCCGCTCTCCTGGACCGCGAACCACCGATTGCATCACGCCATGGCTGATACCCCTGCCGATATCTCCAGCCCGCGCGTCGGCGGGTTCTGGTGGGCGCACCTGCGGTGGTTGTGGCAAGCCCAGCAAGGGTCGCCTACACAATACTGTCCCGATCTCAGGGAAGCTTCGTACCGGAGGTGGGCTGCGCTGCAGGTGCCGTTGTTAGCCCTTTCGTTCTTCGGCGGCCTAGCCTTCGGGCTTGCGGGGTTCTTTTGGCTGGGCGCCTTTCGCTTAGTGTTCGCGCTGCATGGCCAGTGTTTTGTCAATAGTGTGAGTCATCTGCGGCCGGGCGCCCAGGTGGGGGAAGATTCCAGCCAGAATGTCTATTGGCTGGCGGTTTGGCACTGTTTTCAAGGCGAGAACTGGCACCGTAATCATCACGCCCGGCCTGGCTCGGCGCGGTTTGGGTGGACGGCGAGGCAAGTAGATATAGGTTGGTGGGTCATCGTGGGGTTGGAACGGCTGGGGCTGGCTACAGAAGTTCGGCGGCCGCGGGTCCTCTGATGACCGACTCTAGGGGAGTGTTGGTGGGGAGGGGACGGTTATGACACCGAAAGCCGTCAAAGAGCTGCGTGAGCACTTGCAACTGACCCAGGAAGTCTTCGCCAGTATTCTGGGAGTGAGCTTTGCGACGGTGAATCGTTGGGAGAATGGCAAGACTTCGCCGACGGGTGATTATGCGCGGGTCCTGCAAACCTTAGGACAGTTGACCGCGCCCGACGCGCTGGGACTGACGATCGACTGGAAACGCGTCGGGGCGCTCAGCGCGATGGCCGCGGTGGCGGGATTATCGCCGCTGTTGACCTTGGGGGCGGCCTTAGCGCCGGTCTTGATCGCCCATTTACCGTCTTGGGCGGATGTCCCTGGAGGGGAAGCTTCTTCTGGAAATTTGCGCACGAGACTGCAGGGTAGGAACAGCAAGGGTAACGCCCGCGTCCCTCAGCACTCGTCTCCCTCCATTACTCGTCACGTGCCAGCAAAAGCGGAAGCCCCGCCCGCCCGCATTTTCAAGCCCCGCCGCGCCAGCGCGCGGCGAACAGGAGTGTAGATGTCTACCGACGAAATTGATCGTAAATTTCCTCAGTCCCCGCGGGGACGCCAGTCAGCGTCTGCGGCGGACAAGCGGACGGTGCGCCGGGTTGGTGCCCGCATTTTTGCCGACCTGCTGCCTGGAAGTACGAGTGATCTTGCAACGGTGCCTCCTGCTTCTCACCCAGAACCGGCTTCGGCTGATGTCGTATGGGTGCAGTCAGACTGGGAAATCATACCCCCCAACCCTGCCGCCTCAGTTCTACGGATGCCTGCCCCACAGGCGGGGAAGGAAACCGTCACTATGAGAGCATATCGCACGGAATCGCGTTACTACTTCTCGTCGAGACAATTGTTACCAGTTGGATCTCTCGTCTTCTTTTCCGACAAGATCCAGCGATATGTGCATCCGACAGATGGGACCTTGCTGGACCCTCATCCTCGCCTCCAGGAACTCTCGGAGGGCGAAAGTCGAGAACTCGAAGCCCACTGGCAGACAGCCTTGGCCCGTTACTAGAGAGGAGAATCACAGCAGGTCTCATTATGGATAGAAATGAGTCAGCGCAGTAGGCCGGGATAAGGCCGCAGGCCGTTCCCGGCGCTCATAGAGCCGGAAACGCTTCGCTTATTCCGGCCTACTCGGGGTCTAAGATTTTTGCCACTCAGTGAATAAATGAGGGGTGGGGAACTACGGACCTTTCCTCGATCGCCTCACATGTTCCGCGCGTCTCACGGCACGACTGCAGTCTGACTATATCCGCTGACCCATTCGCCAGTACGGCTCAATATGACGCTATCCGGCCCCAAATCCGCGGGCAGCGTGCGAGCCAACTGCACCGCCTTTTCAAAGGCCTCCTGATCTGCCAGCCCTAAAGCTTTCAGTACCGGATTGTGGACCTTCTCCCGGTGAATGTCAGCGCTATAAAAAGCCGTGCGTCGCACTGCTCGCAGATACGCCCGTGCATTCGGGATAAAGCGTAGCGCCGGCATCTCGAATCCCTGAAAAACCTCGCTCAGGGTGGCAAAAGTACGCGAAGGGAAATATTTGATATAACTCTGTACGATACTCAGGAACAGGCCGTGATGGGCAATCTCGTCGAGCCCGACGATCCGTAAAGCCTCTGAGGCGCCGACCTCATAGCCACGCTGCTGTTCTTCAGAGGTAGGATTGGGCGGCAGGCTATATTCGCTACGAATGCGTGCCCGCATTTCCTGGTAATTGAAGTACGTAGCCCGCTCCTGCACCATCGCGTACGCGCTGCCCCCTAAGGGGCTGTCGATGCCGGGATGCTGCTTCACGTTCCAGCGACACTCACGTACTTTTTCTAGATACGCGCGTAACTGCGGTTCTGTACGGACCTGCGAATGTTTCAGGACTAACTCCCAGGAGACCCCATGTTTGGCTTCCTCAGCACCCCACTGTAACTGCAGGTTCCGCCGGGTGCGGTCGTGACGAAATACTTCCAGACCTGCGAGCACATAATCCCCTACGTATTCTTCTATGCCGAGGAAGCCTTCGATTAAGTGGACGGTCTCCGGGCTCAGACGAGGCCCGCACTGGCTTATTTCTTCCAGGGGAAGGTTATGCCACGGCGACCAGTTGCGGAACTTCATGGCTCGGCCAAAATACTCGATGTAGTGTGCCAATACCTCCTGGTCGAGCGCGCGCTGCCGGGCCTCGGGTGTCCAGGGCCCTTTGACAATTTCCAGAGGATGGAGCTGAGTCGGGAATTTCTGTTCGAACATGAGCAGGAAGAGGAGATGACACGCACGTCCCGCGTCAGTATACAGGGCGTGCTGTACGTAGAATCATAACTCCAGATGCTGGAACCGGCTTACCGACCTGTTACCAGCGCCGATTACGGTCGCCGCCACGGTCGCCGCCACTGGATCGCTCTCCTAAGGGTTTCGCTTTGTTGACCGTCAGGGCGCGACCTTGAAATTCGTGTCCATGGAAACGCTCAATGGCGGCTAGCGCTTCCTGATCGTTTTCCATCTCAATAAAGCCAAAACCACGCGATTGCCCGGAGAATTTATCGGTGATGACATTCACTGAAGCCACTGTGCCGGCCTGGCCAAAGAGTGCCTCCAGGTCAGGGATTGTCGCATTAAAGGAGAGATTCCCCACAAATAACTTTGTTGCCATTGTAACCTCCATAAAATAGAAAGGCCCCGAGAACCATGAGTGCGGTTCCGGGGGCCTTCTATTTCTTGAACCAACTCAGTGTGACGTATGGAATGAACCAGTAGAAAAACTCTACCTGAGCACTCCCACGAACACAAGCCGGGTCGAGGACCGGGCGTCTTTCCTTGGCAGGGAGGGCAGTCGGTAGCGGCGGACGACCCGTCGCGACGAGTGGAAACTCAAGAGGGTACTCAGGTTATTGCAGGGCTTGCGTGGCTTTTTGCCGTCGCACAGCTTCCTCAAAGACAAGCCGGCATCTATGCTTACTACGATCGGCGACTGCCTTGGTGATGTCGGCAGCAAACCAAGCCTCACTCCCGTCGCGCTTCTGACGAGCGACAAGCTCAATAGTGTCCAAATACTGTTTCGCATCACTCACGTTGAGGAGCATAGAAGGGCTGCCAATCATCCCTTCAAAGGTAGTGGCATAAAGACAGGCGGCCTGGGTTTCTTCCGCCATTTCATCTTCGCTCATCAGCTGCAGGTCATGCAGCGAGCGTGCATCGGCCTTGGTCCACTCCGCCGCCGCCGCGGCAGAGACCATCCACAAGCTACCCACCGCGAGCACCCAGCAAAAATGATACATCCTCATCATTCCCTCCTGAATGTCTTTGTCATTAGATGCCCGCCAATCTGCGCTGCCCGCGCATGAGGACCAATTTATCAGGCAGCCGCCGATATTCGAGAAGAAACGACAAGAGTTCACTGAAAAGCGCGCCAACACCTTGACGGCAACTTCATACTAGCTGCCGCCTACGAGGGCTATGCGTCGTCGCACCTTGCAACATTCTACGCCTGCTGGTACCCCTGTCTAGTCTAATCCTCTGTATGAGAGGAGATGACCCTCAATTCTTGACGGTGGCAGCCGGCGAATGAGCAACGCACTTCGTCACGACGCCTGCCAAAGTGCGTAGGCAGCCAACCTACTGACGGCGAAGGTAAGAATTCCATGGGTAAAGTTGTGGGCCTGGATTTTGGCACAACCAACAGCGCTATCGCCATCGCTACCCCGGATGGTCAGACCGTCCTTGCCACCTTTCCCGAAGAGGGGCAACGAACCGCCACCTTCAGGTCGGTGCTGTATTTCGATCCGGAAAACCTAGAACCTACGGGTCGGCCGCGGGCGGTCTGTGGCTCAGCGGCGATCGGCCGCTATTTGGCAGCCGATACCAGAGGGCGTTTGATTCAGTCCCTGAAATCACATTTGGCGAGCCCGCTGTTTAAACATACGGCTATTTTCAATTACAGCTACACGC
>JACQEL010000320.1 GCA_016200595.1 Deltaproteobacteria bacterium | reverse complement strand
TGCGCGTTTACTGTGGGTATGATCCGACTTCGACTGACCTGCACCTGGGGCATACCATCTCCATGCGCAAACTGCGTCAGTTTCAGGACCTGGGCCATGAGGTGACGTTTCTCATCGGCAGTTATACCGCACTTGTAGGAGATCCCTCGGACAAGAATAAAGCGCGACCGATACTGACCGAAGCGCAAGTCTCCGACAATGCACGCACGTACTCAGCACAAGCCTTTCGTATTCTCGATCAGACGAAAACTATCGTCCGCTACAATGGTGAGTGGCTGTCCAAATTATCACTGTTAGACCTGATCCGGCTTGGGCAGAATTTTACCGTGCAACAGTTTTTGACGCGTGAGAACTTTGCCCTGCGACTGGAACGGGGAGAGCCCATTTTTCTGCACGAAACGTTTTACGCCCTCATGCAAGGGTACGATGCGGTGGCCATGCGCACCGACGTACAAGTCGGGGGATCTGACCAACTCTTCAACATCATCGTTGCCGGCCGCAAACTCCAAGAGGCTATGGGCCAGAAGCCGCTGGTAGGCATTATCACCGGCATTCTGCCAGGGACCGATGGGGTGATGCGCATGTCCAAATCTCAAGGAAATCACATTGCCATCAACACCTCGTCCGAGGATCTGTACGGGAAGGTGATGTCCCTCCCTGACTCCGCTATGCCTCAGTATATGAAGTTAGTGACGCGCTGGACGCCGGAAGTGATCGCTGATTATGAGAACGGAGTGAGCGCTGGCCGGCATCATCCACGCGACGTGAAAATGGCGTTGGCGCGAGAGATTGTGGAGATTTATTACGGCGCGGACACGGTGGCCGCCGCCGAAGAGCACTTCAAGACCGTCTTCCAAAAAGGTGCGCTGCCCGAGGACATGGAACAGATTGTCGTGCAGGGCGCGCCTTTACTGGTGGATTTTCTGGCCGAACATGGGCTGGTCAAATCGAAAAGCGAAGCCCGACGTTTGATCCAGCAGAGTGGCATCAAGCTGGATGGCTACACGGTCAGCGACGTGAATACCCGGCTTGGATTTGCCGATTCAGCCGTCGTGCAGGTCGGGAAAAGAAAATTCGTGCGGGTGACGAGGTAGCGTCGCAGGCTGCTGAGGGGGGGGTCATGCTTCGACAGGCTCAGCATGAACGGAAAATTTCCAGTAGTTCGATGCCCTCCCCGTTCGCCCTGAGCCCTTCGACTTTGCTCAGGACAGGCTTGTCGAAAGGTGAACTCGATTTTGTCAGAAAAGTCCTGATGAAAAATGTTGCATGGCTCTGGGGGTTTCTCGCTGCGTTTGTGCTACTCGGCTCTGCGAGCTTGGGCTTGGCCGAGGTGAAGCCCGGAGATACCGTCACGAAAGACAACCTCGTCCAAGCCGAAGAACTCCTCACCCCCGCGACGCGCTGGATGGTCGAGCGCGGCATGCCCCTGCAGATTATCGAGACCAGGAAGGTCGCATGGCCACGGGCCTATCGCGAGGCCACAGAAAAATATGCGGCGCAAGTAAAGATTGCCGACGATGGGCGAGACATGACCAATTATGTGGCGGGCTGTCCTTTTCCTGCTATCGACGTCAATGATCCGCTCGCGGCGTACAAAATTATGTGGAACCACGAGCAGGGTCCTGGCGTGATCGACAATACTGGGACCACTTTTACCGCTGAGGTGGTGGGCAGCCAGGGAAAAAGCGATCGCACCTATGAGATGGCGTGGCGGCGGTTGATGTGGAGTGGCCGTCTCTATGCTGAACCAAAGCCGGTTATTGCCCATACTCCTCCCACTCGTCGTTCTGATTTGTTTGGTCCGCTCTTACTGCCTAATGACCTGAAGGGACTCGCGCTCTTATTTTTTCACTACCTCTCGCGAGAGACGCCCGATGATACCTATGTGTATACCTCGGAAATGCGGCGAGTCCGGCGCGTCACCTTTGCCAACCGCAGCGACGCGCTCGGAGGATCGGACTTCGATGTAGACTCGATGTATGGATTTAACGGGAGTATTGCTCACTGGACGTTCCGTTTATTGGCGGAAAAGGAGATTCTGGCGGTCGTGCACAGTGGCAAGTACGGAGACCCATCGCAGTGGTGCGCGCCGCGCGATGGGAAGCATGGCATTCTTGCTGCCCTGCCTTGCGTCTCGTGGGAGAAGCGGCGAGTGTGGATCGTCGAAGGAACCCCCACCGCTTATCCCAGGGAATACGCCTACTCCAAGCGGGTGATGTACATGGACCAGGATTTCTATGCGCCCCTCGTACACGAGATCTACGACCAGCACGGCGAGTTATGGAAAGGGATGCTGCCGTGTATCTTCTATACGAGGAAACCCTCTGAGAGGTATCCAACCAAACCGTTAGCAGGTGGAAAGTACAACTACGAAGACGAGCAACAGTTCGTGCCGAGTTGGCTGTTAGTCGATCTGCAAAATGGGCAGGCCACGATTGGCGAAGCACCATCGAGTGCGAAGAAGCCGTCAGATTGGCAGAACGAATGGTACTTCAACGAAGAAGTGTCCAACAACACGGCGGAGGTGTACTCGACGAGCGCGCTGACACAGGGCGGGCGGTGAGTGTAACTCGGGACAATTTTATGGGTGAGCGGCAAATAGCTCTGACGGAGCGTAGTGTAATACAAGTAAGGTCTCGCCAGGGACCGTGGCGAAGGCGTATCCGCATCCCTGCGGGTCGCTGAATTCGACAAGATAGGCTGGTGGTTCGGTCTGTCGAGGAAAGATCTCGACCACCGTACCTACCGTGCCGGCTGTCAGACCAGAAGAAAGATCGTACCGTTCATCAGTCAGTTCTAAAGCCCCAAAGGGAAGGGGCTTTAATAACGCTACGACATCGAGAAGTTTAGGCTGATCCATATCAACTTTCCTTCATCAGACAATGAAAGTCGTAGGCCGGGATAAGGCCGCAGGCCGTTCCCGGCGTGCGCGTCTAGGCCGGAAACGCTCCGCTTATTCCGGCCTACTGGGGGTGAACTTCCGCAGGGAGTAAAGAAAGGACAAAATTGTACAAGTCTTCAGATTCCTTTAATGCTTGCTCGAACTCTGGTCGGTCTGGTTCAAGCTTTTCTCCAGGGTAACGAAACATCGCTGCGTAGGGCGTCAAACGCTGCCCTACACCCAGCCACTCGGAAAATCTTGCATCAAAAGGGATAGCCAATGAGATAAGAGCTTCGATGTCATGCGTTTTATCAAAACGCTGATCGTGAAAGACGAGAAAGCCTTTCACTGCCTTTTCGGCTGCTTGTTGGCAGTGATAAATAGCTGTGTCCAAATACGGATCAGGGTCCGCTGACAACTTCCGCGCTGCCGCTAGGTCATGTTGGGCTTTCGTGAGCCAGATTTGCACTAGCTCCTTCTTTGCTTCCTCCATAGAGCACTTTTCCTCGTTCAAGAATCTGACACTCTAGAGACGCATGCACGTGGCGGAAACGTTCAACCTCTGCGCGGGTCTTTACCAGAATATCTTTAGGAACATTCAGACCGCTCAGGCAACGATAGGCACGGATAGCACGCTGGATTGGTTTCTCATCACTCTGGGATACGATCACCAACAGATCCACATCGCTGTCCTGGTTCGGTGTCCCCCAGGCGTGCGAGCCGAAAAGAATGATCTCCTCTGGCTGAAACTCAACAACTAGACGCCGGGTTATTTCCGCCAGCAATTCGTTAGAGACCGTTTTCATAACGGACCTATCCTACGACCCCACTTCTACCACCCAACCATGTGGGTCGGGTTTGAGGCCGCGCTGGATCGCTGAAATTTCATCGAACAGCCTCTGAGCGAGCGGACCGACCTGCCTGTTGCTGAGCGTTACGCTCTGACCCTGATAGGAGAGTTCGCTGACCGGCGAGACCACTGCCGCAGTCCCCATGCCGAAACTTTCACGCAGCCGGCCACTCCGAGTTGCTGCCAAGACTTCGGTGATGGTGATCGGTCGTTCGGCCACACGAATGCCCCAGTCCTTGACTAATTGTAGGACGGTGTCACGCGTGATCCCTTCCAGGATAGTGCCGGTGAGCGGGGGAGTCACTAACTCGTCATCAATCACAAACGCAATGTTCATCGAGCCGACTTCTTCGATATACTGCCGCTCCACACCATCGAGCCATAATACCTGGGAAAAGCCGCGCCGGTGCGCCTCTTCCCCGGCTGCCAAACTGGCCGCATAGTTCCCGCCGGTCTTGGCTGCGCCCATGCCTCCCTTGACCGCGCGGACGTAACGGTCCTCAACCAGAATCTTCACCGGGCTGAACCCTTCGGCATAATAGGCGCCCACTGGTGAAAGGATGATGAAGAAACTGTAAGTCTGCGACGGCCGTACTCCCAAGAACGGCTCGGTGGCAATCATGGTAGGACGGATATAGAGCGAAGTGCCTGACGCGCGTGGCACCCAGTCGCGTTCGAGCGACACCAAGGCTTTGATGGCTGTGACAAACATTTCTTCGTCCACCGGCGGCATGCACAAGCGTGCGGCCGAGCGGTTGAGCCGGGCGGCGTTCATGTCAGGCCGAAACAGCAAGATGGTGTCGCGTGGCGAGCGATAGGCCTTGAGCCCTTCAAAGAGTTCTTGACTGTAATGGAGGACTGCCGCCGAAGGATCGAGAGTGAGGGGGCCATAAGGGACAATACGAGGATTCTGCCAGCCTTGGTCGGCAACCGCGTCCATCATAAACATATGGTCGGTGAAAACACGGCCAAAGGTCAATTCTTCATCGCGCGGCTTGGGTTTGGGATGGTCAGTGCGGGTAAGGGCAATCGTCGTAGCCATGGCAGTGCAAACTCCTCGCTGAACATATTGTTTCGGGACGGAATTGGCAAAATGTAGCAGACTTAGGCGCGAGAGGCACTCCCCTTTAGCGCAACACCATAGGGTGCATAGCAATTTCCTGGTAATTCAATCAGAGCTGGTTGCAAACCTGCCGTTCACCCTTCGACACGCTCAGGGCGAACGGGGCTGGAAGTGAAGTCGTTGAGGAATGTCCGTTCGTGCTGAGCCTGTCGAAGCATGAACACAGCTTAGTACGCCCCGTGCCAGAATTCTGCTATGCACCTAACACGATATGTTTGCTTGTCAGCGCAGGACGTGCTGGCCTATATTCAAACTTCGGCAAGCTTTTACGAGGGGGGAACCAATGAAAACGCTACGCGTGATAATGTTCTTGGTGCTGTTGCCATGCGACGTCCTCGCTCAAGAGATCTACAAGTGGCCAGCGCGGTGAACGTGCGGAAGAACGCGCAGACAGGAGCGGACGCCAACCCCGGCACTCCCCAAGTTTGGGCCGCCCCAAGGCCTGGCTCGACCACAACGGTCGCCTGCGGCTCTCAGGAGCAGTCCATAACAGTGGCAAGGGGGTGTGTGTAGCTCCGGCAGTTGAGGTGACCGTGTTCGATGAAAACGGCAGTATTGATGGCAATTTTGCCACTGCTGCTTCCCCAGGTGAGATTGCGCGGGGAGAGGAAGCCCAATTTGCAGGAGAATATTTAACGCCGGTTGGAGACTCCCTTTCGTGGGATGCGCTGCCACGTTGTGATTCGGCAGCGGGAGTGGCTTATGGTGCGCGTAAACGCGGCACCGTTAGTCTGAAGCACCATAGGATCTTACGGCTGAAGAAATTCAAAGCACAATAAATTTGACTTTCCCCTAAATGGGACCACAAAACATTGGCACACCGTGTAGGGGCGATCCTTGTGATCGCCCACCAGCAAGCCGCACTCAGCAGGGCGAATACAAGATTCGCCCCTACCTACTGCACGAAGCAGTGTCCCAATGTCGTGTGATTCGATTTAGTCCTCTAGGGTCTGAGAGCGCTACTCAATCATATGAATGCGCGGTACCCGCCAGCGTTCAAGAAATCCAGCCTGAGCGTTCTTAGAGGATTTTAGGTCATTGAGGTGAGTGTCTAGGTCGTCATAGAGACGAGCGACATCAATCCCTTGGTGCACGGGGCGATAATTCTCGATGCGCATTAATCCCTGCGTCAGCAAGTTGATCGCCCCTTGTGGGGCGCGGCGGTTAAAGCGGAGGTGCAACCCGGTAGAAAAGCGGATAAGTCCCTCGTAAAAATGCTTATCTGTTTCTGCTGCCTCGCGCCAGATTTCTTCCAGGATCTCGTGACAGGCAAAGTAGTCACGCCGGTTGAAAAAAGTAATGGCATCCTTGAGCTTGGGGTGCATAAATAATCTATAAAGTGTAAAACAGGAAAGCTAAAACGTAAAGCGTAAGACGCAAATCAGAAGGAGGGGTGGAGAGGTTACTTATTACGTTTTATTCTTTATCCTTCATGACGTTTTCTTGTTCATTCTTGTTTCGCTTTATTATATTCTTCTCCGGTCAGAGAAAGGAGCGGCCAGATGCCCCTGCGCACGGTTGAGCAGTACAAAGAGAGCCTAAAGGATCAGCGGGTGATTTACTTCCGTGGCCAGCGTATTACCGAAGTTGCTCAGCATCCGTTGTTACAGACTGCCATCGATCACGAAGCGACTGATTATCGTTTGATGCATGACCCGAACTTTCATGACCT
>JACQEL010000319.1 GCA_016200595.1 Deltaproteobacteria bacterium | reverse complement strand
TGAACCAAGGCATTCAGTTCCCACTTGCGGAATCCTACGCCAAGCTGGAGACGGCAGAGTTGATGGTGTACAAGGCAGCCTGGTTGTTCGATCATGGCAAGCCGTGTGGCAAGGAAGCGAACATCGCCAAGTACATGGCGGCAGAGGCAGCCTGTGAGGCAGCGGACCGAGCGATGCAGGCTCACGGCGGTTACGGCTACATCAAGGACTACGACGTGGAACGCTACTGGCGCGAAGCTCGCCTGTTCCACATCGCACCGGTGTCACAAGAAATGGTGCTTAATTACGTCGGCGAGCACGTGCTGGGACTGCCAAAATCGTATTAAGAAAGCTGTCAGCGGTCAGCCATCAGCTCTCAGCCTCGGAGTTGGGTTGTTCTTGCTGAAAGCTGACTGCTGATAGCTGAAAGCTAAGGAGTTATCTATGCTCAAATCTCCCTTTCCCAAAGCGGTCATGACCTTGCCACAAGCTGATATTGCTTTTAAAGGGGTCAAAGGCTGGCTGTCGCAGGCGAAAGATCACCAACTGGTTTTCATGGACATCGCGCCGATCGGTGAGGTTGCACCCCATGCGCACGGTGCCCAGTGGGGCGTTGTGGTCGATGGTGCGATGGAGCTGACCATTGGCGGGAAGACCCAAACTTATCGCAAAGGAGACAGTTATTTCATCCCTAAAGGAACAGTTCACTCTGCTCGCTTCCAAACGCGCACGTTTGTCATTGATTTCTTCGCTGACAAAAAACGCTATAAGGCGAAGAAGGTGAAGGCACAGGGCTCGTAGGAATTGTTAAGGATATTTTCACTTTTCGACGCGCTCAGTCAGTAGCGTACGCCATGCGCACAGAAAGAGGCTGGTCGTAAGATAGACGTGCGCGCAGCGCACGCTACACTTGAGTCTATCAAAGTGCGAACGGCGCTTTTTTGTAGGACTATGGAACCACGCAACGCTACCCCACACCTCATTCTTGCCTCTGCTTCCCCGCGCCGTCGGGAGTTGCTGCAAAGAATTGGGGTCGTTTTTGTCGTCATCCCGAGTGATACCTCCGAAGCTGCTCAGCCTGGAGAGCTCGCGCAAGAATATGCTCTACGCGTGGCTAGCGAGAAAGCCCAGGATGTTGCACAGAGACATCCTGGCATCTGGGTCCTCGGCGCCGATACGATCGTCGAAATCGACGGAGAGGTCCTGGGTAAGCCGCGGGATGCCGCAGACGGGCAACGGATGCTGAGCAAGCTCTCCGGCCGTACGCATCGCGTCATGACCGCCTTTGCTTTACTCGATGGAGATAGTCGGGTGCGCATGAGACAAGTCGTCACCAGTCGTGTAACGTTCAAGCCTCTCTCAGCTGCGCAGATTGGTGAGTACCTCGCTACCGGCGAGCCGTTCGACAAGGCCGGCGCTTATGCCGTGCAGGGCGTAGGCGCTTCCTTAGTTGAACGTGTCGAAGGGTCGTATACCAATATTGTCGGCTTGCCCATGGCCGAGGTACAGGCTGCCCTCCGTGCCGTAGGGCTCCTCAATCACCAAGAGGCACATAAAGAATGATGGCCGATGTTGCCGCTAATTACGCCCGCGTGCGCGAACAGGTTGTGCTCGCAGCGCAACGCAGTGGCCGCCCACCCGAGGCGATTACCATTGTGTGCGCGGCCAAAACCAAGGGGCCAGAGTTGGTGCGTGCAGCTCTGGCCGCAGGAGCAACCGACATCGGGGAAAATTATGTGCAGGAGGCGCAAGAAAAAATCGCCCTGGTGCCAGAGCCGGCGCGCTGGCATCTCATTGGTCATTTACAGCGTAATAAAGCCCGAGCTGCACTCCGCCTTTTTACGCTCATTCAGTCTCTCGATAGTATAGCGTTGGCACGAGAACTTCACCGCCAGGCAGAGAAACTGGGAGTTGTGGCGCGCGCCTTGATCGAGGTCAACCTTGGGGATGAGCCGAGCAAAAGTGGGATTGTCGTCCAACGCCTCGACACTCTCTTAGCAGAAGCTGCCGCGCTGTCCTGCCTGCGCGTTGAGGGGCTGATGACTGTCCCCCCACTCGGCCCGCAGGCCGAAGCGGCACGCCCCTATTTCCGTACGCTGGCCCGGTTACGCGAGCAATATGCCAGATTCCGCACGGCCAACATCGAACTGCGCGAGTTGTCGATGGGCATGACTGAGGATTACGCCGTCGCTATCGAGGAGGGGGCCACGATCGTGCGGATCGGTCGAGCGATTTTTGGAGAACGATAACCAGAGGAGAGGCATGAAAAAGATCGGTTTTATTGGTGCGGGAAACATGGCTGGAGCTCTGCTCAAGGGGCTACTGGCAGCGAAGCTGTACCGGCCGCAAGATATGCTCGTCAGTGACGTCGTGCCGGTCCAGCTGAGAAAGATCAAACGCGCGTATCGCGTCGAGGGCTTGAACGACAATCGGGCGGTCGTGCGCGCGGCACAAACGATCATACTGGCGGTGAAGCCGCAGATCATCGACCAGGTCCTGGCCGATATTCAGTCAGAAGTGACCAAAGAAAAACTGTTCGTCTCTATCGCGGCGGGTGTGCCATTACGGCGCCTGGAGAACGGCCTGGGTAGTGACGCCCGGGTAGTGCGGGTCATGCCGAATACGCCAGCGCTCTTGGGGAAAGGGATAGCAGTGGTCGTGCGCGGTCACAAGGCCAAACCACAGGACGAAAAGCTGACGCTGACGCTGTTCCGCGGCGTGGGGGAAGCATTGGCAGTCAAAGATGAGGCGCTGATGGATCCCGTTACCGGCCTCAGCGGTAGTGGGCCAGCCTACGTGTATCTTTTTGCCGAAGCCTTAATCGCGGGCGGCATTCAAGCCGGCCTTTCCCCGGCCGTGGCCACACGGCTGACCTTGCAAACGATCGAAGGAGCAGTGGCGATGTTGAAAGAAACCGGAAAAAACCCGCAGGAACTGCGCGCTATGGTAACCTCACCAGGCGGCACGACTCTTGCGGGTCTTTCAGTCCTGACCGACGGGAAGTTCGTCGAGACCATAGCTGGGGCAGTGAGCGCCGCGACTCGTCGATCAAAAGAACTGGGGCAGGGGTAAGGAGGAGCAGAGGTTATGTTTGTGCTCGGTAATTTTTTTGCGGCACTCGCAGCAGTGCTCAATATGCTGCTGTCAATCTACATGTGGATTATCATCATCCGCGCGCTCATTTCCTGGGTGAATCCTGATCCTTACAATCCGATTGTCCAGTTCCTGCACTCGGCGACGGATCCGGTGTTGTATCGGGTCCGGCGTTGGCTACCGGTGTCCTTCGGTGGTATCGACTTTTCGCCCATTATCGTGATTGCCGCTATCTATTTTCTGCAAATCTTTTTGGTGGGGAATTTGCAAGATCTGGCGTATCGCTTGCGGTGAGGCTGCTGATGTCTTGCCCGTGGAGTGTGCTGGCCACAGGCGTACTCTTACGTGTCCACCTGCAGCCGCGCGCTGCCCGCGACCGTGTGGTTGGCTTGCATGGGGAGGCACTCAAGATTACGCTGACCGCACCGCCAGTGGCGAACGCAGCAAATTCTGCTCTGCTCGCTTTTCTGGCGGGACTTTTAGAGGTTCCGCGGACCTCCGTTTCCTTAGTATCTGGCGAGAAAAGTCGTGAGAAAAGGGTGTTCGTAAGCACCACGAATCCCCAGGACGTCGCTAAGCGGCTCGATTACACCCTTTTACGGGTTGACAAGAAAAGAGTCGATGATTAGGGTTGCTGGACGATTATCTCTCTATCTCGGGAGGCAAGCCGTCATGCCGATCTACGAATACACCTGTAAGCAGTGTGGGAACTTTGAGACCATGCAGGGCATTACCGAGGCTCCCCTCAAAAAATGCCCGACGTGTGGCTCCAAAGTCGCAAAGTTGATCTCGCGTTCCGCCTTCCATCTGAAAGGGAGCGGTTGGTACGCCACGGACTATGGCAAGAATGGGGCTAGTACCAGCAAAACTGACGATGCCAAGTCAACGACCAGTGAGACCAAGCCCAGTACGTCCAAGGACAACAGCTCTTCTGCCACGTCTTCCTCTACGTCTTCCTCTTCATCCGCTACGACCAGCACGACCAAAGAAAGTTCTACGGCCTCTTCAAGTTAGTCTCCGCCCAACGGGCTCTCGCGGCGGGGAGATCTTTCCTGCTGCGAGAGAATTTTCTCCCCATTTACAATCTCTTTGGGGGCATGCTAAGGGAAGATCGTGCGGTCGCATAGCTCAGTCGGTTAGAGCGCTTGCCTCACATGCAAGAGGTCCGGTGTTCGAGTCACCGTGCGACCATATTGAAGCCCGCAGGAACGCGGGCTTCTTTTTTATCGGCCCTGGGCACTGGGATAAAGGCAAGAGTCACCTAGTGAGCCCTCTCACAGTGCGAGAATTTTTTCTCTCCCAACCCAGTGAGTATTTTGCGCGGAGAAAAAAAGTCTGCTAAAAGTGAAGAAATAGCGCCGAGCGTTTGGGTGCAGAGGAGGAAAATATATTATGGCAGATAGAAGTTTCGGGCGCATAATCGAAGACCGGCGACGAGAGTTAGGGCTCACGCAAGAGATGGTGGCGAAAAAGGTCGGGGTCAAGGCCAATTACATTGGCTACCTTGAACGCGGCATGCGTCACCCGAGCCAAAAGGTCGTCGAGCGGCTTTCGAATGCGCTCAAGCTAGATTCACAAGAGCTGTATTTGCTGGCGAATCCGCGCGTGCGGGCCTTGCTGGGCAAAGCCCCCGCAAAGGCCGCACCGGCCAGCCAGTCTTTATGGCAAAAGTTCTTGCGCGACTCATCCATGCAGCAGAGCCAGGGAATAACCAGCCGCGAGAAAGAAGCGCTTGTACAGCTAGTGGCCGCCGAAAAAGCCACTTCCCCAGCGAGTATAGCCAAAGCGATTAAAGCGCTGCGGCGTGGTTTCGCCGGGTCGTGAGTGGACGGCGGGCTCTTCTCTGCTCAACATGCAGTGCGCCCGAGCACGGTGAGTGGCACGATCCCTCTCTTCTAGAGAGAGGGATCGCTCAGCCACCAATTGCTTTCGGGAGCGTGGACACCGCAGCCGCCTGAACTCAAGAGCATCACACCAATCATCACAGACAACGTGCAATGAGCAAATAGCATATTCACGCCCCTACCCTATCGTCTTCTGCGCTGAGCCTCAACTGTCCCGCACTCCATAAACGGGACTTCGTCAGCTCGGGATTGCCTTTGTTGTCTCGCATGCTAGCGTGTGCCGTTAATGCGACGCGTTTTACTGACGGTCTTCCTGAGCGGAATCGCGCTTTGCGGCTGGTTCCCCTCCCAGCTCAGGGCAGCTGACGGAGAAGTAGAAATCGGCCGTAAGTTCTCTCTGGTCGCTCTTTCGCAACTTCCCTTGGTGCGGGACTACACAGTTCAACGTTATGTCGAGCAGTTGGGACAACGCATCGTCTCTCATCTCGATCACCCGGAGTTTCCTTATCAGTTCTCGGTCGTGCAAGAACCCCATCTGAACGCGTTCTCCGTGCCGGGTGGCTATATCTATCTCCACTCCGGACTGCTGTTGCAAGTTAGCAGTGAAGACGAACTTGCTGGCGTCATGGGGCATGAGATCGCCCATGTGCAAGGTCACCACGCCATGCGCCAGCAACAGGACACCAAATGGACCTCCTACGCAGGCCTGGCGGCAATGGCCTTAGCGATCATCAATCCGGTATTGGCAGCGGGCGCCTCTTCGGCTGCAGCTCTGACCCAAGTTGGCTATCAACGTCAGCTTGAGGAAGAAGCGGATTACCGCGGCTTACAGTACATGCGGCAAGCGGGCTTCGATCCGTATGGCATGCCCCGGTTTCTCAAAAAAATGTGGGCTGAAGAGCACTTGAATGCCACTGATATCCCCCCTTACTTTCGTTCTCACCCACTCTCAGAGGACCGCCTCAGCTACATTGAGCGTACGCTGAGAACCTTTCAATGGAACCAAACCGCGCCGTCGAACGACTTTGTGCTTGAGCGGGTACAAGCGATTCTGCGCGCTTTGCAGGAGCCGCGCGCACAGGTGATTGCCGATTATCAACGAAGAGTGACCGAGAATCCAGACAGTCCTCAAGCTCTAGCGCTGCTGGGCTCCGTATTACTGCGCTACAACGAATGGGAGCAAGCTCGGCAAATCCTGGAACAGGCCAGCGCGAAAGGAGTTCGACTTGACCGCGACCTCGCCCTCGCCTACCTCCGCCTCGGGCAGCGGGATCGCGCCCGGCAATTGTTCGCACGCCAGAGTGAGGTTGACCCCGAAGACGCGGACGCACGTAGTCAGCTCGGCAGACTCTTCTTCGAGGATGGGGATCTAAAGAGAGCTGAGCACGAATGTCGAGCTGCCCTGGAGATCGATCCTCGCCTCGACGAGGCATATCTGACTCTTGCCCAAGTGGCCGAACGCCGAGGAAAACGGGGTGACTCGCTGATGCTGCTTGCCCAAGCGATGGAGCTGCAAGGTCGGCTTGAAGCTGCGCTGGGGCAATACCAAAAGGCCACCGCCGTGTTCGGCCCGGGCCATCCCCAAGCTGAGGAAATTACGCAGAAAACAGAGGAACTCGAACAGTTAGTAAGTGTACTGCGACGGCAGGGAACGCACTAAGAAGTCCAAGGCGAGTCTCGCATACGGCCAAGACAAGTTGCAAACAAATCTAAGATAAGCAGGCCTCATCCGACCTACAACGGTTTCCATTTGAGCGAGGAGACAGACCGTTTTCTCAGTCGTAGGCCGGGATAAGGCCGCAGGCCGTTCCCGGCGTGCTCGCCGATGCCGGAAACGCTCCGCTTATTCCGGCCTACCTTCTTGCTCTCTTCATGCAAGGGCAAACTGCTGTAGGCGGAGCCTAGGGATGAGAAATGTCGGGTGTTTCGATCTAGAAAAGTGACCTTGCTACCCTTCGGGCAAGCCAAGTCTTTTCCGTCCGGCTGCGCTAATCATGTTCGGCGTCCACGGGGGATCCCACACGAGGGCAACGGTTGCCTCACGGACTCCGGGAAGAGAGCGCAGTTGCTCTTCGGCCTCACCCGCGATGTGCCCTCCCATACCGCAGCCTTGCGTCGTCAGGGTCATTTTCACATCGACGCGGTCGTCCAGGATACGGACGTCGTAAATCAAACCGAGATCCACAATATTCACCGGCAGCTCGGGGTCGTAGCAGTTACGCAGCGCTTGGTACACTAACTCGTCATTGAGCGGACGGAGTGGATCAGGCGGATTGGCGACCTGGCGAGGCACGGGGGTTTTCACCGGCGGGGCCTCTTGCGGCGTAGCCAGGACCGGAGCAGGTTGGGGTTTTTTCCACAGAGAACTGAGACGTTGCAAGAAAGAAGACATAGGGCCTCTGGGTGAAAACGCTCAGGCGTCCCACATTTTGGTGCTCATATAACGCTCACCGATGTCAGGGAATAATGTCACAATTTGACTACGGCGCACTTGACGGGCAATCTGCCGAGCCCCATACAGGTAGGCGCCGGAAGATTGCCCAACAAAAAAGCCTATCTGAGCAAGACGGAGACACATGTCATAGGCATCATCGATCCGCACTGGGAGCCATTCATCCACCAGTTTCTCGTCAAAAATCTCTGGCATAATGTGTTCTGGACCTAAAGGCTTAAGCCCTTCGATACCCGGGAACTCTTCCGGCATCACACAGGCAATGCGGATCTTGGGGTCATGTGCCTTTAAGCGCCGGGCTACGCCAGTAATGGTCCCGCCGGTCCCGACACCAGCGACAAACCACTTGAGCCGGCCCCCAGTCTGAGTCAGTATTTCTTCGGCCGTCGTATCGTGATGCGCACGCCAGTTGGCTTCGTTACTATATTGGTCAGCGAAGAAATAGCGGGTCGGGGCCAGAGCATAACGACGGCGCACCTCGCGCAAGGCCTCATCATAGCCAGCAATCGCATCAGTCAGGATCAACGTAGCGCCATGCGCACGGATGCGCTTCTTGCGCTCCTCGCTGGCATTAGCGGGGACGACTAACTCGACCTGGCGGCCGAGAATCGACCCGATCATGGCATAGGCAATGCCGGCGTTGCCGGAAGAAGAATCAAGAATAACCTTTTCTGGCGGGAGGGTGCCAGTTACGATCGCTTCAGTCAGCATGCGCAACACCGAGCGGTCCTTCACCGACCCTCCGGGATTTAAGAATTCACACTTGACCAACAGATCGATATCCGGCAGTTCATGGCGAAAGAGTTCGACCGGCACTAGCGGGGTGTTGCCGATCAAACACAAAAGCGGATGGCGGCCGATCAGTTCTTGAAGAACAGGGGGATGCGGCATGACTCCTCCGCGACAGGCGGCAAACTCAGCAGCCGGATTCCTCGACCCCGTCACTCTGCAGGTTAGTAGCAGCAGTCAGTTCAGTTGAGTCGTGGCTATAAATGTCGAAGAAGGCATCGATACTAGCAAGGAGCTGCGCACGAATCTGATCACGGGTTCCTTCAATCAGATGGAGCGGCACTTGGCTGTTCGTGCCGTCACGCAGGATGGCCTTTCCTTCACCTACTCGCGTCACTTCTCCAGTCGGGTATAAACGCAGTCCATAGATGAGTGCAAAAGTTTTCTCTTTGCCTTTACCGCCAGTGATCGCTCTGAGTTTTGCCATGTCCGTTGTCCTCGTCTGCGGGGAATATAGACATTTAGAGTCTGCATTGTCAATTACAGGAGAGGTGTTGGGTGCTAGGGGTTAGGGACTGGGTGAAAACTCTAGGGACTTCCTTTTGTGCTTTACCCGTTCTTCCTAAGTCCCAACACACAACACCTAGCACCCAGCACCTAGCACCCAGCACCCAGCACCTAGTACCCAACACCTCGTCTCTATCTGTAGATTTCCGCTCCGCCTTGTTTGAACTCCTCGGCTTTCTCTTTCAGGCCGGCCTCAAGCGCGGCCTGCTCATCCAGCTGTTTCTGCACCGCGTAGTCACGTACATCCTGTGTGATCTTCATGGAGCAAAAATGCGGCCCGCACATAGAGCAGAAATGGGCTACCTTGGCCCCTTCCGCTGGGAGAGTCTCATCATGAAAGTCTTTCGCCGTCTCGGGATCAAGCGAGAGGTTAAACTGATCCTGCCAGCGAAATTCGAACCGCGCCTGCGAGAGGGCATTGTCACGCATCTGCGCGCCTGGATGACCTTTGGCGAGGTCAGCCGCATGCGCCGCGATTTTGTAGGCGATCACACCCGCCTTCACGTCTTCTCGGTCCGGCAATCCCAGATGCTCTTTCGGTGTGACGTAGCACAACATCGCGCAGCCAAACCAGCCAATCATGGCCGCACCGATCGCCGAAGTGATGTGATCGTACCCAGGGGCAATATCTGTCGTCAGCGGACCCAGAGTGCCCCAAGACTAAACGACACGTCATAGGCCTTCATGATATCGCAGATCTCTGTGAAGTGCGTATAGAGGAAATTCTCTTGATGGTGCGCGAGACACCACTTGGCCAGGATCGAGCCACCGCGCGAGACGATACCGGTCATGCGGTTGGCCGTGAGCGGGATATAGCGCAATAGCACCCCAGCATGGATAGTAAAATAATCGACTCCCTGTTCGGCCTGCTCGATGAGAGTGTCACGGAAGATCTCCCAGGTAAGTTCCTCAGCTTTGCCGTTTACTTTTTCCAGAGCCTGATAGATGGGCACGGTCCCGATCGGCACCGGTGAGTTGCGCAGAATCCATTCGCGCGTCTCGTGGATGTTCTTGCCAGTGGACAGGTCCATCACCGTGTCGGCCCCCCAACGCGTCGCCCAGATCATTTTTTCCACTTCTTCTTCGATGGAAGAGGCAACGGCGGAGTTGCCGATGTTGGCGTTGATCTTCACCAGGAAATTGCGGCCGATAATCATCGGTTCGAGTTCCGGGTGGTTGAGGTTCGCCGGAATAATAGCGCGTCCCCGGGCGATCTCATCCCGTACAAATTCTGGCGTGATGACTGGAGGAATACTGGCTCCCCAGGAATTGCCCGGATGCTGCTGTGTCAAACGCGCGTTGCCGTTCTTCTGACCATGCGCTTGCGCAAGTTCACACGCCTGATTCTCACGAATGGCGATATATTCCATCTCAGGCGTAATGATGCCTTTGCGGGCGTAGTGCATCTGCGTGACATTGCCGCCAGGCAGCGTGCGTCGAGGCCGACGGAGGTGGGCAAAGCGTAATCCCGCTAGAGAGGCATCAGCAGCGCGTAGGCGACCGTACTCCGACGAGATGTCAGGCAGTTGTTCGGTATCGGCGCGAGCAACGATCCAGTCCAGCCGCAGTGGTGGAAGTCCTTGGCGGATATCAATCTTGACCTGCGGATCGGTGTAAGGGCCGGAGGTATCATACACTGTCACCACAGCTTGTCCGTCGTTGCCGTGGCTATTCTGTGAACCGGGCGCCGTTATACTAATTTCGCGGAAAGGGACACGTACGGCGGGCTGTGTTCCTGCCACATAGACTTTACGTGAAGCCGGCAAGGGAGCCGTCGTCAGGCCCGGCTGCGTCGAGCCCTTTTTCCCATTTGTCCCGCTGAGACCATTTTTCTTCATAAAGGTTACTCTCCTTCTGTTTGCTCGGGTTAAATTCCAGGCTCCAGGAAAATCCGCAAAGCCTCCTACCAACAACGAGGGGGCGAAAGCCTACTCGACAGAGAGCAACCTGGCAGGCGCACGTTTCCTCTTTCAGACGCGAACGCCTGAAGAATAAGCAAGGAGAGAAAGTGAACGTGTGGTGACACCGTGTTCCCTTCGCTGGCATTACCCAGAGCAGGTTCCAGGGGTCGATGCGCCTGACCGCCAGGCTCATCCTCTCAGCCGAAGCTTCAGCTCCCCCAACGGCCATGTGGCCGGTTCAGCGGGCATGCTATGCCGTGTTGCTGGAACTGTCAACGCGTCGCCACCACCAGTAGGCTGGCACCCCGGCTGCGCAGAGCCCAGCGCCGAGGAGACATTCGACCGGTCGCTCCCACAGCGCGTTGACAAAGATCCCGGCCGACCCCACCACGTAGAGCATCGGCATCCATGGATACCCCCAGACGTGATAAGGGCGAGGCAGGTCTGGCCGGCGCCAACGCAAAACAAACACTGCGCTGACGGTGATGGCCGAGATACTCACGATCACGATCGTGGCATACGTGAGGAGTTGTTCGAACGTTCCCGAGAGGATCAACAGCGAGGTCCAGGCAGCTTGCAGCAGCAAGGCGTTCCCCGGGGTATGAAATCGCGGGTGCAGCTCCGCCGCGCGCGAGAAAAAGACCCGATCGCGCGCCATAGCAAAGTAGATTCTCCCGCCAGTCAACACCATGACATTGAACGCACTGGCAATCGACACGGCAATCAAGGCAGAGATGGTCTGCGCTGCCCTCGGCCCAAACAAGGCACTGGTCGTCTGTTCGCCAACACGCACGACCCCGCTGAGTGCAGCCACCGGCAGAGCGTAGAGATAAAGTACGTTCAGCGCTAAGTAAGCGACGATGGTAATCAAAGTGCCCAGAGCCAGGGATCGAGGAAGATTCGTCTCCGGGTTGCGCACTTCACTGGCAATATAGGCAGCCGCGTTCCAGCCACTGTAGGTGAACATGACCGGGATCAGCGCCAGACCAGTGGCACTCACTATCCTACTGCCACCGCTCCAGGCGAGGAGAGGTGAGAAATGCGTCCAGCTTCCGTGACCGTAGTAAAATCCCGCCACGAGCAGGACGGCAATGGCGGCCAGCTTGCTGAGGCTCAGCAGATTTTGTGTCCAACTACCTAAGTGTAATCCACGGTAGTTGAGAAGAGAAAACACCCACACGAGGACGATGGCGAGAAGTTGATTCCACGAGACCGTGAGAGCAACACTGCCTAAGGAGAAGGACGCTAATGTCCCACCAGTGAAAGTGAAGGGAAACACGCCGGCTAGATATTCGGCCAGAGCGATGGCCAGCACGGCAATCGATCCGGAGAAGCTGGCGAGAAAGGCGGCCCAGCCACTGAGGAACCCCCAGAACGGCCCGAACGCTTCCCGCAGGTAGTTATATTCTCCGCCCGCCAGCGGGAAAGCCGCCGCCAACTCGGCCCAAGCGAGCGCCCCGGCCAGGGACAGCAGTCCACCCAGCGCCCAGACAATCAGCATCAGTCCAGGACTGGGAAGCTGCTCTGCCATAACCCCACTAGTTGTGAAGATGCCAACGCCGATGGTGTTGCCCACCACCAGCATCGTGGCGCTCAACAGACCGATAGAGAAATGGTGAGGGGAAGATATAGGAAAAGAGTCGGAGGACCGCGATTTGGGGAGAGACTGAGAGTTTTCTCCGAGATTCTTCATTCTCAGCTCTCAGTCCTTACCTGTTCAATCCTACGATGGGCGCGCGGCTTCTCCAGTATAAAGGTCGCTTCCATTAGTCAATCATCTCTTCCGACACATCGTATAGAAAAGATCCTTCACGAATTTTGCCTCACCGCTCAGATGTAGGGTGGGCACTGCCCACCTTCAACTACCCAACAATGAACCCTTGATCAATGGCTGTTCCGGGAATGCCTGTGCAATAGCCGCTCCCGCATTGCCAAAGTCGTAGCCCGGATGAAATCCGGGAACCACGTCCTGGATTCCACTGAGCCTGTCCTGAGCGTAGTCGAAGGGCACAGGATAGACTCCGCGACGAAGAATCTCGCCACAAGTCTGGCGTGGCCTGAGATTCTTCGCCTCCGCTGCGCTACGGCTCAGAATAACAGTATCCCTCAAATTCACATTGACCGACTACTAGGTAATACAGGGGCTATCTGAGAATTGCCGTCGTGGCTTACCTTCGTCGTTGCTTCAGCCGACGAACACCCGAAAGGTGAGGTCACGACGCGCCATGTGTTGGCCCCTCTGCCTGCCCCGATTGTGCCGATACCCGACCTGACAAGCAAGCGACCAACGACAGACGAATCACACGAAAGGAAGCAACCAATCTCGGTTCTCGGACTAGGATTGGGAGAAATTCGGCGGATTTGGTGGACCTGCTCCAAGTCGCGGTGCGAGGGGGAAACGAAAATCCAGGCGCCGGAGTTTGCTTGCTTGAACCGCTTCTTCATTCCAGCAGTTGTCCCATGGGGAGCGCCCACAGGCGGTCGTCCAGTTTCACGGCCTCCTTGCCATTGTCAGAGAGCACCACCACCGGCAACTGCCGCATGGCCCGATCCAAGCGTGCCGTGATTTCGTGGGAAAGGCAGCCTGTCATAATGCAACACCCGATAGCGGCATGATGACATCATGTCGAGGCATTCGCCGCCCGGTATTGGCCGGGCGGCGATTTCGCGGCGGAGCAAGTTGGGTCCATCTCGCGGGTTTTCAGGTGGCGGTCGGGCGGAGTTCCGTCGGCGTGCAAATTCGCACCTCCAGATCCCCGTAGCGCTTGGGGTAGGCGGGATCACCAGAGGGCGTCACCAGATAGTTGTGCCCCTTCGGATAGTAGTTGCGGAAGAGCTTCAGGGCGGAACAGTCGAACGCGCCCGGGTCCCATTTGCACTCGATGGCGTCCACTTCGTCGCGCCGGCTCGCGATTACGAAGTCCACTTCCCGGCCCGGTTTGTCGCGCCAGTAACGGACGGGCGTATCCGGAAAATAGGCCTGCAGGTGCTCCAGCGCGAGGTGTTCCCAGAGCGCGCCGAGCCGATCTTCAGGAGACGAGTGGGATCGCGGAGTTGGTGGATTTCGTCGAACACCACGACCGGCTTCATGCAGGAGCGGAAGAACACCTGCGGATCGCTGACCATGTCCTCGACCGTGGGCAGGTCGCAATTGACGTAAAAGATGCGATCGGCGCCCAGGCTTTCCGCCAACGTAGTTTTGCCGCAGCGCCGGACGCCGCACAGCCAGGCGATGGGCGCCTCGCGCCAGGCCTCTTCGATTCGTTGCCGCCAGAAAGGTCTTTCAATCACGCCAGCGGAGTATGCACACGGACTTACCAAATGTAAAGTATGGTAGCGTAGAAAAATCCAGCAGCCATGCCACTCCATCTCGCTGGTCTTCAGGTTGCGGATAAGTTCGGGCAGGTGCGCGGCGTCGTCCTCACAGGCAGTTGAGGAAGAACCGCAGCGGATTGTGCCCGCGCCGTTCGAGTTCGTTGCGGATTTGGTGGACCTTGTCCAAATCGTGGTGCGCGTGGGAGACAAAACTCCAGGCGCCGGAGTTTGCTTCCTTGAACCGCTTCTTCATTCCAGCAGTTGTCCCATGGGGATCGCCCACAGGCGGTCGTCCAGTTTTACGGCCTCCCTGCCATTATAGGCCAGCACCGCAGCTACGCAGGCCGGCGTCCGATCCAGAAAAGCCCGCAAGCCTGACAAATCGCTCTCGCTCCAGCGCGTGCCCGCCTTCACCTCGAAGGCAAAAACCTTTCGCCCAACCTCGATCACGAAGTCCACTTCGTGCCGACCCTGCTCGTGCCAGTAAGCCAGTTGTGCGTCAGGCAGGTGGGCTTCGAGCAACGCCGCCAGGTTTTGCGCAACATAGGTCTCGAACAGGGCGCCGCGGAGCAAGTCATCGCGGCCCGGTTCGAGTGAGGTTACACCGGCCAGGTGTGCCGCCAACCCGCTGTCGGTGAAATGCAGCTTGGGCGATTTGACCAGGCGGGAACTGCGGTTCTTCAGGAACGGTGGCAGGCGGCAGATGAGAAACGACGCCTCCAACAGATCGAGATAGCGCCCCGCCGTAACGGCATTGAGCTTGGCGTCACGCGCCAGCGTGCTGATGACCAACACTTGTCCGGTGCGCAAAGCGGCCAGTTGCGCCAGGGTGCGAAAGGCCACCAAGTCGGTAATCTGTGACAGTTGCCGCACGTCGCGCTCGACGTAAGTCTGCACGTAGCCACGAAACCACTCGGCCAGGCTGTCCGCCGGCCCCAGGCACGCCGGTGGCAGCCCCCCGGTCAACACCTCCTGCTCGGAAACGGGTTGAGCCTTGCCCGATGGCAGCGCGGGGGAACTCAGGAACTTCACGAGGAATGGCTGCCGGTCGGTCGTCTTTCGCAGCTCGCGCCGGGTCATCGGATGCAGGGTGAAGTAGCCGGCGCGTCCCGCCAGCGTTTCGGAAACGTGGCCGAGGAGGGCGAGGTTGGCCGATCCGGAGAGCAGGAACCGTCCTGGCCGCCGCTCTTCATCAATGCTCTTCTTGAGCGCGACGAGCAGTTCCGGACAGCGCTGCACCTCGTCGAGGATCGCGGCGTCTTCCAGTAATGACTCTGGATTCGCCCGCGCCGCCGCCAGTGT
>JACQEL010000318.1 GCA_016200595.1 Deltaproteobacteria bacterium | reverse complement strand
TTGTGTCAACTCACCGCTCCACAATGTCCGTGTTGAAGCCCGCGTAGCGTGCGCTGTGCGCACGATCACTGCCGAGAACCCCTACGCTGGATCGCAGGCTAGTCTGAGTTCAGCCAGTTTCTAACTTCATCTAGGGAAACCTTCTCACGTTGGATCTGCTCGCTCTCGTCATGAATCGGTGAACTAGGGTGCAACTTCACGTTAGCGAGTTCACTTGCGTCCCCTTCGAGTGCGAGGTGGATTGCCCGGCAAAGGCTGATGACGTTCTCAATCATGTCGTGAACCGCGAACGGCATCACAAGAGCATGGTTCGGCATCGAGAACATATCCTGCTGGTTTTTCTTGATCCGCTCGTTTTTGAGCAGCTTCATCGTCATGTCGAATACATCTGATGAGGTGTTGCAAAGCCACTCGATCTGCCCATCAAGTTCGAGTAATGCTTGTTGTAACAGGCCGACCGTGTGCGTCCCCGTCGCTTTGTGAAAGTCGAGGAACTCCCCGGACGTGATGGCTTCCTGTAACGCGGTAGACTTCAACCGCTTGCCAACGTTGCCTCCGGTCAACAAGAACATGCCGAGCCACACGAGATAATTGCCCTTGTAGCTCGATTCGTCGTCCAAACTGCCGAGAAAACACTTTCGAGCAAAGGATGACCAGTGTGTTACGGGTCGAACTGCGCCGTCAGTCGGCTCTAGCAGTTCGGACAGGATGCTTTCAATCTCGTGTTTGAGGTTGGTTCTCAGCGCCTTCTGGCGAAGGTTGCCCGACAAATCTAACACCGTCCGGCACGCATCAACGATGTCGCGGAACGACGCGAATTGGTAAATCCAGTTACCGCCTGGAAACCCAGCGGTGCCCTTCATGGCCTGCTTCATCTCTGCGATCCGGCCAACCTCTTGCAGAAAGCCGATAACAAAATCAGCGTCGTTCAGGAACTTGCTCGGGTGACCGACGAGTTTGGTTTTGTCTTTCGGGGATAGCTCTTTGTCGAGGGCGGTTTCGTCTTCGAGGAACTTCTTCAATGCCAGCCGATCTTCGCGAATGTCCCAAATCTCCTTTCTGACGAACACCAGGAGCTTCAAGTTGCCCTGTTTGAACCTTTCGTAAGCATGTCGATACTCCATTCTGGTAATGCTGATTTGCTTCGCCTGGTCGTACCACCCCCCGACGCGACTGCCGATCAACAGAACGAAATAATCACTCTTCTCAATCCCTTAAAGACAAGACTCATAGGAGTTTTTGTCAGGCAATTGCGGGAAGTCGTTGAAGTCCGACATCAGTACTTCGTACCCATATTCCTCAAGCCACAGTTTCAGCGCGGAACGGAGGTCATGGAAGTCGTAGATGGTTGACGAAACGAATACCTTCGGTTTGGGTCCACTCATGATAACAAACTTTCTCCCGTATCACTTTCCCTGCTTGAGGCTTCTCCGACCAGCCCGTGTGTCGTGCGCATAGCGCACGCTACCAAGCCTACCCGCCCTCATCCCGTTGTTTACCGGACTCTGGCCTATGCGAACGATCACCGCGGCTCCCCGTAGTCATCCTCTACGGCATCGTTTGTCTCATCCCCACTCGCCCACTCCAGTGGATACAGTCCCTGTCTGACATACCGATGAAAGCTCGAATACGGCCAGTCCCGCACGCGAGCTACATACCCGTGTTTCACCGGGTTCCAGTGAATATACTCCACATGCTTGACTAAATCCTGCTCATCACGGATCTGATGTTCCCAGAACCGGCGTTGCCAGAGCCCTAATTCTCGGCGTTGCTGATGGGAGCGGCTAATTGGAGACTCAACCAGATGCCGTGTTGCTTGGCTGACGAGCCGTTTGATGAGGTTCCACCGTAAGGCATAGTTTGCATCGCCAGGCGGAAGGGTCCAGATACTGTGCAAATGATCCGGGAGAAGGACAAAAGCGTCAATCGTAAATGGGTACTCCGCGTTCACCTGCCTGAGAGCATTCTTCAAGGCCGAGTAAAACGGGGCGTTGGTTAACACCTTCATTCGTTGATAGGTGGTGACCGTAAAGAAGTAGGTGGCGCCGGGCACGACCGCACGACGGAAGGTTGCCATTGGTTCATTCTTGATGTTTCGCGCGCAGAGTGTCGTGCGCACAGCGCACGCTACTTACTGAGAGCGCAACGATCGTCACGCCATCAAGAACAAAATGTTCCGCCCAGGAATCTATACGAGGATTGAAAAACCGGCTGAAGGTTCCCGTGCGCAGCACTATCGACCCAACGTCGCTGCCTTTCGCACGGTTGCAGAAGGCACACGCATATGCCAGATTGTCCGCCGCCGTTTGTCCGCCGTGCTTTTCGCTGATGATATGATCCACTTCACAGCCGAAGAAGGCATCCTCTTCGTGGATCAAGCAATATTCGCAGAGGGAATCGGCTCGTATCGCCACGAGCCGGCGTAGCGCCGCATTAACGTAGCTGCTCATGAGTCAAATGGGCACGGGCACGAGCCTTGGCCAACCGCATCAGATGCTCTAACTGAAGGTAGTGGTTTAACTCGGAGGTTTCCTCAGACGATAAGCCAGTCGTTTTCTCACGGTGGATCAAATCCGCCAGCCGCGCTTTTGCATCCTCTGAGGGTTGGAAAGTTACTATCCCGCTTGGAGTCGTACCCGCCGCAATAAAGTCAATGATCTCTTCATAGGCCCGTGTCATAGGCAGACTGTAGCACCTCATCAGCGATCGCGCCAGCAAATACAGGAGTAGAACAATGAGGTTGAGCTCGGGTGTCGTGCGCTGTGCGCACAATCATCTACTGCTCACGGAAGTCCGAGCTTTGCGCGCACAACGGTTCGCACGTCTTCCGCTGTCGTCATCGCTTCCTCGGCAGCTTTTCGATCCGCCCTTACACCTGGATAGCGAGAGGCGATGCCGAAAATGCTCAGGTGTGCGAGACGCGGCTTCAACGGGTCCAACTCTGGGATCAGTCCACCGCTGAGATTCAGCAGCGCAATAAGATCATGAATCCGTGGAAAAGCGAGGTGGTGTTCCTCATAAATCGGACCACAAAACATTGGGACAGTGCTCACGGCGTTGCGTAGGGGCGAAGCATTTGCCAACTGAGTATCCACAGATCGGGCAGCATTATCGCAAATGCTTCGCCCCTACTTTTCCGCACATTGCTGAGCGTGAAAATAGACCGCGTCATACACCGGGTCGGCAGTCTGCCCCTCCCGCCAGGCAACTTTCAGGTCGCCTTCGGCTTTCTCAACCCACTCCTGCGTTTCCGGCTTCATATAGGGTGACCCCTTTTGTCGCCACTTCTGTAGCAAACACGCCCTGCCGTTGGACAGCCGCTGCGAACTCTGCCGACGTGCGCACGACAATGTCGAGTGGAAAGGGATGCTCAATCGTCGCGGCGATTTTCGCAGCCATATGGAGAGGCGGTTCGTCTATGTCCATCACTACCAGGAGATCCACATCGCTATCTTCAGTCGGTTGTCCATAGGCGTAGGAACCGAAGAGAATCACTTTTTGCGGGTGGAATTGTTCGACAACTTGCTGGGTCACTCTTCGGATCCCTTCGAGGATTGCGGGGGGAAGACCCGTGCCCTGTTTGTCTTTGTTGCAATCGTGTTCTGCTTTCATACTATCGGCTCTCTTGTCGAGCACGTCACTTCAGCCCGTCTTGCGCAGGGCGGCAAGAGACTACTTTCCTTCCACCCATTCTCTGTCTCCTTTTCTTATGCCGGTTGCGATTGGCTTGTCAAACTCCGCTCTATGGTGAACCCTTCTATCTCCAGCCTGTGTAACGTGTGCATAGCGCAATGTGTCGTGCGCACAGCGCACGCTACTTACATGAGCCGCCACCGCAGAGTAAAGAGTGGTTCTTGTTCCATTTTCTGTTCCAGCCGCTGGCTGATTTCGTCTAACAGGGCGTCTTTCTGCCGGTCGAGTTCGCGGCTGGCTTGGTCGTAGCTGTGCCAGGCTTCATCACGCCGGGTTTCAAGCTTTCGCAAGTCTCGCTGGCGTTGCAGCTTGTCTGGCAGGTTGGGCGCCAGGCGTGCGGCTTTTTTTGTCTCTTTGATTTGCTGGTCGAGTTC
>JACQEL010000126.1 GCA_016200595.1 Deltaproteobacteria bacterium | reverse complement strand
TCCTCTCACCGACCTTCCCGCCGGCTGAACTGCAACGCACCCGCAAGGAGATCGAGGGCGGACTGCAGAGTCGCGAGGAAGACCCCGGCTGGGTCGCGCAGAAAACGTTCCTGGCGACGCTCTATCCTCACCATCCGTACGGCAGACTGGTGGACGGCCAACCGTCTACCCTGGACACCCTGACGCAAGCTGACGTGAGGAAGTTCCACCAAACCTACTATCGTCCCAACAACGCGCTCATCACCTTGGCAGGAGAGATTTCGCAAGACCAAGCAAGTGACCTGCTGCGCCGTCATTTTGCCGGCTGGAAACCGGCGGACATTCCCAACCTCGTCTGGCCTGATCCTCAGCCGCCCGCAGCCGCACGTGTCACTCTTGACAAGAAGGTGAGTCAAGCCAGTGTCATCATGGGCCACTCAGGTATTGCGCGTTCCAATCCCGACTATTTTGCCGTGCAGCTCATGAACTATATTCTCGGCGGGGGAGGATTTGGCTCGCGGCTCATGGACAAGATTCGTGAAGAGTTGGCGCTGGTGTACAATGTGAGTAGCAGCTTTTCAGCCCGCAAGCATGCCGGTCCCTTTACCGTAGGCTTACAGACCAAGAACGCCACTACTGCCCAAGCCCTGGATGAATCACTTAAAGTGATCCGTCGGTTTATCGAACAAGGTCCGACCGACGCCGAACTCGCGGCGGCCAAGGCCTACTACATCAATAGTTTTCCCTTACGCTTGGTCTCAAACCGCGACGTCGCGGCCCTGCTGCCGGTGTTAGAATTCTATGACTTGGGCCTCGATTATCCGGATCGCTATGCCGGTCTAATCGGCCAAGTGACTTTAGAACAGGTGCACGAAGCCGCCAAGACCTATCTCCATCCCGACCAATTCCTGCAAGTGATCGTTGCCAACCTCAACCAAGCAGGACTGGACCACGCTCAGCCACGGAAAAACAATTAGGGCCCACTTCCACGCAGCTGCCGCTGCACGTGACACTGCCGTCTTACGTGCGGCGTAAGACGATAAATAAAAAGTGATGGCGGCGCGCGCTGCCTTTTCTATTTACCGTTTACCGGAGATCCTGTTGCTCCCCGCTTGAGCTTTTGCCCTGCCTCACGCCGGTTCCGCGGCGGTTTGCCGTTGACAGACAGCCCAGATTTCGGTATCGATTAGTGGGTCTAATTTTTAGATTCGTGAATCTATAAGGAGGAATCCCTATGAGTGGTTATACGATTATTGACGTGGATACCCATGTGACCGAGAGTCCAGACCTGTGGACCAGTCGCGCGCCAGCGCGGATGCGCGACCAGGTGCCACGCGTCGAGACCACGAGCGATGGGAGCCTATCGTGGGTCGTCGGCGGCGGAGGGGGCCTGATCGCCAGTCCCGGGCTGACCGCCACTGCCGGAGTGGGCAATATGAAGAACCCACCTAAGACCTACGCAGAGATGCACCCAGGCGCCTACGATGCCAAGGCGCGGCTGAAGTACATGGACGAGATGGGCATCTGGGCTATGGTCATGTATCCTAATGTCGGCGGGTTTGGCGCTCAGCAATTCCTGAAGTTGGGCGACCCCGAGCTGATGCTGACCTGTGTACAGATCTACAACGATTGGCAGACCGAGTGGGCGTCGGCTGATTCCCGCCGCTTGCTGCCCATCACCTCACTGCCGTTCTGGGATGTCAAGGCGGCGGTGAAGGAAGTGCGGCGCTGCGCCGCCAAGGGCCACAAGGGTATTCTGTTCACGGGCGAGCCGCAATCCTTAGGCCAACCGTTGTTGGGCGACCCGCAGTGGAATCCGCTGTGGGAGGTGGCGGTCGAGTTAGACCTGCCGATCAGCTTCCATATTGGCTCGGGCAACATGGAAATGGGATTACTGCAAACCAAGATTGCCGCCTACGGCAAGATGGCGGCGTTCACGGAGTTGTCGGTGGATATTTTCCTCCGCAACGGCATCCAGATGAACGACTTGATTATGTCCGGAGTATTGGCACGCTATCCAAAAATTAAGTTCATTTCGGTGGAGAGTGGGATTGGCTGGATCCCCTTCGTGCTCGAAGCCTTGGATTACCAGTTCCGGGGCAATGATGTCGCAGAAGAGCATCCGGAGTTCGACCTGCTACCCTCCGAGTACTTCGCGCGTAACGTCTATGCCTGCTACTGGTTCGAGCAGACGGCGCCGCGGCGGCTGATCGATAAGGTGGGCGTCGATAACATTCTCTTTGAGACTGACTTTCCACATCCCACCTCGTTGTATGGCCAGGAAGTGCACGATCGGATTAAGGGTGGTCTCTCAGATTGTGAGGAGTCAGTGCGACGCAAGATCCTCTGGGAGAATGGGCAGAAACTGTACAAGGTAACGGCGCCCACTGCACAGGACGAAGCGAAGCTCGTAGCGTAGCGAACAGGAACCTTGCTTAAAGAGGAATCTGTATGAAAGCGGCAGTACTCTATGAACGAAAGACGCCCTTAGAGGAACCGCGATCATTGTCGGCGCGGCAGCATGAGACGATTGGGTGACACTGCCGGCGGCGAGTTTCTAAGTGGATGCCAAAAAGTCTGTTGACAAGCCGTGCACAGGCTAGAAGCCTGTGCCACCGGCAACAGAGCCTTTTCCAAGGGTGGCGCAGCCATCTTGGCTGCGCTGGTACGTCATTCGTGTAGACCATCGCTCAGTGCTTGTTCACCCTTCCCGCTCTTGTTTCTATTCGAGCAGACTCGGACAAGGTGCCAGCATGCCTGCGAAGAAGATCGCCGTATCGAGGAAGCGTACTGCCATTGAGGAAGAGATCCTCCGTGTGGCGGCAGATGAGTTTGGCAAACAAGGCTATCAAGCCACGACGCTGGACGAGATTGCCGCGGCGGCGGGAATCTCGCGGGTGGCGTTCTATCTCTATTTCCCCAACAAAGAAGAACTCCTGCACCGGATGTATACCCAGGTCATTTCCACCAGCCAGGTGGCAATCGAGCATATTGCTAGCGAGGATCTGCCAGTCGCTGAGAAGCTGCGTCGGATTATTCGGCACCAAGTCCGCTACATGGCGACCAATATTCCGCTGACGCAAGTCTTTTTCTCCGAGATCTTCAACTTGCGTCCGGAACTGGGCCAGTGGGTGAGGCGAGCCAATCGTGCTTTCGGTACGGTGATCGAGCGAGTGGTGAGTGAGGGGGTACAGAAGGGGGAGCTGATTCCGCTCCACCCCAAGCAGTTTACCTATGCGCTGATGGGGATGTGCAACTGGATGTACCGCTGGTACCGCCCTGGTGGCGAGTGGACTCCCGACACGGTGGCAGAGGAATTCATCCGCATCCTTGAATCCGGCTATCTCATAGAGAAGGTGGGGCAGACCCATGCTCCCTGCGCGCCGGAGGTACAGGCGTTACGACATGAGGTGGCAGAGTTGAAGTCAATGCTTGAGACCCTCGTCCGCGCCGCTCAGTCGGGCAGAACCGCAACGTCCCGGAAACGTGCTCGTCCGTCTTCCCCTGCGCGCTAAGTCGCACCACCGGAGAGTGGCGTCGGCAGAAAGGCGAAAGGAAACGGAAAGCAGACCGAGCTGTGAAAAGCGCTACTTCTCTTTGAGAGTGCTTCTCCCTGATTTTCCCCTGTGCCCCCCGAGTCGCTCTTGGTGCTTACCCGGAGGACACGGGTCGCGCTTCAGACGCGTTCGATCAAGGTACCCGTCCCGAGGCCCCCGCCGCAGCACATGGTGATCAACCCGTAGCGACCCTGCGACCGTTTGAGCTCGTGGGCGGCCTTGGTGATGAGGAAACACCCGGTCGCGCCGAGCGGATGACCCAGCGCAATGGCGCCACCGTTGGGGTTGACGCGCGCCATATCGGGCCCGATCTCTTTGGCCCAGGCCAGCACCACCGAGGCAAAGGCTTCGTTAATTTCCACGACGTCGATGTCGTTGATCGAGAGCCCGGCGCGCTTGAGCAACCGGCGTGTGGCCGGGATCGGCCCTTCGAGCATCAACACCGGATCGCAGCCGACGAGTGCCGTCTCGACAATCCGCGCCATGGGCTTGAGGCCCAACTCGCGGGCTCGCTCACCGCTCATCAGCAACACCGCGGCAGCGCCGTCGGCAATCTGGGACGAGGACCCTGCGGTATGGACGCCGTTTTCGCGCGCGACCGGCTTGAGCCCGGCGAGGGCTTCGAGACTCGTCTTGCGCGGGATCTCGTCGGCGGTGACGACCCTGGTCTTGTCGGTGCGTTTCCCGTCGTCATCGAGGACCGGCACCTCGACGGGAATGATCTGCGCGTCGAAGCGGCCCTCGGCGATTGCGCGCGCCGCGCGAATCTGCGATTCGAGCCCCAGGGCGTCGGTATCCATCCGCGAGATGCCGTACTTCTCGGCGATACGCTCGGCACCCTCAAACTGGCTGGTAAATTCGTAGTGCTCGTGGTAGCTGCGTGCGATGGGCTTGCCGTGCCCGGCTTTCGCGCCGGCGATAGCGTCGGAGCCGATCGGCAGCCGGCTCATGTTCTCGACCCCGCAGGCGAGCACGACGTCTTCCACTCCGGAGGCGATCAGGCTGTACGCCAGGTTGGTGGCTTCCTGCGACGAGCCGCACTGGGAGTCGACGGTGATGCAGGGCACCGCCGCGGCGCCGCCGTGGGCGAGCCAGGCGGTGCGTGTGACGTTCATCGCCTGGGCGCCGACCTTGTTGATACAGCCGCCGACGACCTGTCCGACGTCGGAGGCGCTAATTCCGGCGCGCCCGAGCACGCTGTTCAGGACTTGACCCAGAACGTCGGTCGGATGAGCCTCGGCCAGAGATCCGTTGCGCCGGCCCACCGGCGAACGGCCAGCCTCAACGATAACGACTTCTTTCATACCTTTCCTCCTCAGGGGCGGCTCGGACCCGCCCGGTTGAATGCTTGGTTTGATCGGGACTGAATGGGGTTTCGTTCTAATATAGAAAGAATAATTTCGCAAGGCAGAAAAGCGTATCGAGCACCAAGGAACAGCGCGGGGAAGATGTGGCCGAGAAGCGTAGGCGGGTATGTGCCCGCGAAGTCATGCCAACAGTGGAGGAGATCTCGCCACAGCCCAGGCAAGCTGCTACCTCAATGAGAAAGCGTTGGCTGCAAGCCATTTGTCATAAGGAGGAAGTTATGAGTACCGCGAATGAACAAGTCGTAGTTGAGTTTTTCAGAGCCTTCGATCGCTTGGATCTAGAGGGGGCTTTGAGCTACCTGACTGAGGATTGTGTCCATGATGATAAGCCGGTGGGAATTCACCGAGGGAAAGAAGAGATCCGCCAGTTTTTTGCCCCTCAGATGAAGGAACTGAAAAGTTTCCGGGCCGAGCTGAAAGAGACCTTGTCGGTCGGCAATCTGGTTATGAACGAACGGGTGGACTGGATAGAATTGCAAGGGGGAAAGAAAGCGGCGTTGCCGGTCATGGGGGCGTTCGAGATCCGGGCCGGGAAGGTCGCCGTGTGGCGAGACTACTATGATATGAGCAGCTTTCACAAACAGATCAGCGGGAGCTAAGCTACGTATCGGCAATTTGCCTGGTCAGGGGCCAGGCAGGCAACGTCGTCCGTACTTGTACGAGTAGTGAGTTCAGGAAGTTTTGCGGAATAGCCAAGGGAACGTCTTTCCCGCGCAAGCGGGAGTCCTAACGAAGAAAGATAGAAAGTTGAGAGAGAGACAGAGAGGGGGCGGTCTCTCTCTCTGTCTTCTCCAAGACT
>JACQEL010000273.1 GCA_016200595.1 Deltaproteobacteria bacterium | reverse complement strand
CCTTTTACAATTTAATTCCATCCCAATGCGGCTCTGGCGTCCCGCAGGGGTAACTACCCATGGACGCTCCTGCCAGGGGGGATCGTGACGAACATGCTGTGTGTGTCCGCACTCTAGATCAGCGACCCAGTCGCCTACTTCATCCTGATGAAAATTGAGGATTTTGCGTTTCACAACTCTCTCTTCAGGTCAAGACTGATTTGACTTACTTGTTGCTATTTCTTAGTGTATCCCAGCCGCTTGCAATAGGAACGTCCTAAGGAAGGAGCAGAACGATGGATTTCGAACATTCACCGAAAGTTAAAGCTTTGCAGAAGCGCGTCCAGGATTTCATGGATGAGTCTATCTACCCGCACGAGGAAACCTATGTCACCCAGCTCAATACGCAGGGTGACCGCTGGCAGATCCCGCCCATCATGGAGGAGTTGAAGGTCAAGGCGAAAACTGCGGGGTTATGGAATCTGTTCCTCCCCGAGAGTGAGCGTGGCGGCGGCCTCACCAACCTGGAATACGCACCGCTCTGTGAGATCATGGGGCGCTCGTTCATCGCCCCGGAAGTCTTTAACTGTTCTGCCCCCGATACTGGCAACATGGAAGTACTGGAGCGCTATGGGACCGAGGAACACAAGAAGCAATGGTTGACACCCTTACTCGAAGGGAAGATCCGCTCGTGCTTTGCCATGACCGAGCCAGCAGTTGCCTCGTCAGACGCGACCAACATCGAATCGAGTATCGTGCGTGACGGCGACACTTATGTGATCAACGGCCGTAAGTGGTGGTCGTCGGGTATGGGTGATCCACGCTGCAAGATCCTTATTTTCATGGGGAAGAGTGATCCCAACAATCCCGATCGTTATCGCCAGCAAGGATGCTGTCGGTTTTTGGGTACGATGATGCGCCGCATGGACACGCGGAGGTGGAGTTCAAGGATGTGCGCGTGCCAGCGTCAAGTCTGCTGCTAGGTGAGGGGCGTGGCTTTGAGATCGCTCAGGGTCGGCTCGGTCCTGGCCGTATCCACCATTGCATGCGCTTGATTGGCCAAGCTGAACGGGCGCTGGAAAAGATGTGCAAACGAGCGAAGTCGCGCGTTGCCTTCGGCAAGCCGATCGCTGACCGCACAGTGACCCAAGAGCGCATCGCCGAATCGCGTATCCTCATCGATCAGGCACGCCTACTGGTGCTCAAGGCTGCACACCTGATGGACACCGTTGGCAACAAAGCGGCCCGGATGGAAATCGCCATGATTAAGGTTATGGCGCCGAACATGGCCTTAAAAGTCATTGATTGGGCGATGCAAGTGCACGGGGGTGGCGCTATGGCTGAAGATTTCGGTTTGGCTCACGCCTATGCGCAGGCACGAGCCTTACGCTTTGCCGACGGGCCGGACGAAGTACACCGCAATCAGATCGCCCGCCTGGAACTGCGCAAGTATAACTAAACCGAACGGCAAGAGATTCATACACTCATGCAGCCAAGCCTGAATGCCGTAGCGTGCGCTATGCGCACGAAAATAGCGGCGTACAGGGAAGACGTGCGCACAGCGCACGCTACCCCTGCGCAAGTATAACTGACCGTCAGTCTTTTTTCTTCCCTCATATTGTGGTGCGGGCGTCCCCGCCTGCCTGACGCGATGCAGGCCAGAGGCCCGCACCACAATCCGAGAACGTTCAACTTATCTGTGAGCGGCTCCTTACGTCGCGCGCACGCAGAAGTCGAACAGTGCGGCGGTGATTTCCTGGATGATCTTTTTCATCTCACTGTAGGGCGGATGAAAAGGAGTCGGATTGTCCGGGCTGCCCCATTCAATTGTGTACGACAACACTTTTGTCTTGTTGGCATCGACCAAGTGCCGGCTGAAGGCATAATCGTCGGAGGTGCCGGCAGTCGGATACAACCCGACCGATTGCTGGACGCTATAGACGCGACCCCGCACGGCTTTGATGGCGTCGCGCATGCCATTGGCCAACTGGACTGCCAATTTCCGGTCTGCAGACGGAATATACTCTCGATAGACCGTGTCGTTAGCTATCCCTCGTTTGCCGTCAAAGGCGGGGTTCTGGAAGTTCATGCTCGGCTGAGTCGTCTGATTGTCGTCGTCTCCCCAGGTATACAAAATTGATTCAGAATAGCTATGGACATCGATGAAATACCGCACGTGCGGGAGCGTATCGAACATCCACACGGCGTTCTTGGTCTCCGGCTCCGAAATCGCACTGGGACCGATGTAAATTTCCGGGTGACAGGGGTCAGTAGAGTTGGCGACCGGTGCGGCAGGGTCGAAGAACTGAGGGAAATTCCACATGAAGTCATAGTTGCGATTGATATCGACACCGACACAACTAGCGCCGCTGTGACCAGCCGGTGCCGGGCGCCGATTTTTCCGCCACATCGAGGCTGTCATCATGCTGTGACGGCGTCCATCCGGGTTGGCCTGCGCAAAAACGTAGATATCCTTTTCTTCGACGACCTTCTTGATCTTGGCGGCTGTGAAGTTCTTGCTGCCGACCGTCACGCTGCTGTGAGTGCGGTATGCCTGAGTCAACTGCTGCACGAAATTGATCAAGATGTCCGGGCTGCCCCATTCGCGCGCGTGTACGCCGCCGAGAAAATAAATGCCGGGCCGCGTGCTACTATTGCCCTTACCAATCTTGAGCGCATGGCAGACCCGGCCTTCCCAGGTCTGGTGGGGTAGGGTGATTAACTGGGTAAAGGTGTCATTAGGTGAGGCAGCGGCAGCCGCGAGCGCAGCTTCCACTGCCTCGACGTCTAGGTATCCCTCTCCAGCACGTGTGGCCCGCACCATGGTGCGGGCCACGGCCAGGCGACTCTTCGTAGCCTTCTTGAACTCTGCCTGCCGCGCCTTGCCCTGTTTATCCACGTCCTCTCGCTGTCTCACGCTGTAGCCAGCGGCCTTGAGCTGACGGATCTGGCTGCTGGTTGCGTGCGCATCTACCGTATAGCCACCTTTCTTAGGCTGCTCGACGGTATGACGGGCGACGGTCACTTTATATTTGCGGACGAGATCGGCCATAGCATCGTAATCTTTGCCAGTAATTTTTACATGATAACGTGCCATGAGACTTCCCTCCTTGATATCCGAGCCTAGCGCCGAGATTCACAGCTAGTCAATACATTACTGTGAGCGCAGTATCGCCGTAGATCTCGTGTGTTGCTCAACCCTAGAAGTAGAATTGTCGAACCAATAAGGCTATCCCTATTCTTGTCAAAAGGTTTGCTGAACAGACACGGAGCACTCACGAGTGGCAAGGAGAGGAAAACTGCGCTAATCTCGCAGCATGGCAGATACGATTTTCTCCAAGATTATCGCCGGCGAGATCCCTTGCCACCGTGTGTACGAAGACGATAAGGTGTTTGCGTTCCTGGACATCAGTCCACTGAGTAAGGGACATACACTTGTCATCCCCAAGGAACCGGCAATTACTATTGATCAACTTTCCGACGAGTCCTCAGCCGCGATCGGCCGAGTACTGCCACGCCTCAGTCGCGCGGTCCTGCGAGCGACTGGCGCCACTGCCTTCAACATTCTACAAAATAACGGCGTCGGCGCGCATCAGGCAGTCCCGCATGTCCACTTTCATATCATCCCCAAGTTTGCGGATGGTTCAGGTCTGGGCATCGGCTGGCCTGCCCGCCAACTCAGCCCTGAGGAAGGCAAACAACTCGCGGCGACGATCGCCGGGTACGTTACAGGGACGTAAAGCAGAGACGGCTAGTTGATGGGGGAAGCAGATGCAAATTGTCGCTCTCCGGCTCGGTTGACCGGGAGTGGGGGGACGACTAGACTTGCTGCACTCTTTAGCCTGAGGGAGGCATGTTGTGTTCACTTCCGAAGCTGTCACCCAAGGGGTTCGGGTCCACGTTCAATCGCAGTACGACCCGAGCCGTTCTCGACCGCACCAGAACCAGTGGTTCTTCCTTTACACCGTGCGGATTTCTAACGAAGGCTCTGAAACCGTTCAACTCCTGAGTCGGCATTGGATTATTACCGATGCCACTGGGCACGTCGAAGAAGTACGTGGTCCGGGAGTGGTGGGCGAACAACCCGTGCTGGGGCCGGGCCAGTCTTGCGAATATACCTCAGGCTGTCCCTTGAGCACGCCATTTGGCTCTATGCACGGCACCTATCAGATGGCGAACACACGAGGCGGACACTTTGAGGCAACTATCGCAAGCTTCACCCTGAGCGAGCCCCACGCGCTGCAGTGAAGCTCTACAAAGTCCTGCAGTCACCGGCTCCACCATGGAACAGACTCGCTTCCGGCCTCTCTCCTCGGTCTCTTCCTGCTTCTTGTGACCCTACCTCTGTCGGGACTGCCTAGCGGCCGCCACTCAGGACGACGGCTTGCGTGGTGGGCAACTCGTCAAAAGATTTGTGGAGCCCAAACAGCTCAGTTAATATCCATAAACAGTGCATCGAACGATCTCCAGCGGCGTCAGCTGGAATGTAATAATTTTGGCCATTAAAATCCACCGAGACCTCGGCGTCTTGGGCCTTGCCGGGTTTAACGACAAAGAGCGGATGAGAGGGAGGTCCACAATCGGTGGAGTCATGGAGCTGTGGGGGTGACCAGTCGGCATTCCGTTGTTCGGCACGAGCAATTTCCCCTAAGTAGTACAAGACGGCTTCAGGAGAGCGCAGCAGTACGATGCCTTCTACCGTGGCGGTTCGTGCTTCAGCTTCTTTAGCAAGAGAGCACCCCTCTATAGCTTCTCGTGCCGCTGCCCCGCGATTCTTCTCAGATGTTGCGGCTTCTTCAAACACAAACTGGATTTTTGCGTCTTCGGAAGAGGTTCCCAGCAATTGCCTCAGCGATCCGAAGCAGTCCTTATCGGAATGAGAGCATTCTAACTTTATCGTCGTTCTCGGCTGCATGAACTGATAACAGCCATTCTCAAAGCCAATCTCAAGTCCTTCCCTCTTTGCGTCAAGCATGGCTGAGGGGTCTAGTTTTTTAAATTTCGGACCAAAAGGTTTGTAAGTTTCAAGAGAGGCAATCGGCTTAGCACAAAAGATCGTTTCGGTTACGGCCTTAAATTTATCAAGCTCCTCGTTCTTACTGTGATGTGGGGAGTTAACGAATTCCCCCACGAGATTGTTGTTGCTATCGACAAAGCGAATCTTGTCAACCAGCAAATAGAGGAGGAGATCTCGCGGCCAGCCTTGTTCCCAGTAATATTTGAACAACTCCCCGCCGATTGGCCGCATAATCCCTCGCATGAACTTCTCAGAATCCAAAATGGCAACATCAAAACTCGGTGAACTTGACAGTAAACCCTCTGGCGCAACCCAAAACGGGTTATCCCCGCCGTGAACGAAGGGGATATTGAAGCCCACTCTCACCTCACTGGTGAGGCTGCCGCGGATTTGGGTGAGCGCCGTGAAATACCGTGGTTGTCGCGCCATCGCGCGCAAAATATTTAACAGGAGAAGCTCGGCCATCTATCAGTGATTATCGGGAATTTTTTCTTCGGCTGAAGGCGCCGAAGTTATATTCACGTGGAGTTTGAGCTTCACCAAGCGCTTAGAAGAGTGGCTCGCCCGCGCGTGCGGGAAAATCTCTACTGAACTGCCCGCCGGAGGGGCGCAATCGCACAGATTTCAAGCAGGACTGCCCTGCAGGCCGTGACACGAGGGACCGCCACTCGTTCGCAGGGCCAATACTGTCCGGGAAATTTTCCTAGTCGAGGCCCAGGACTGGGGCCTTTGCCCTTTGGAGTGCGCCAGCCATGCTGGCGCTTTGTTGGGCTGAAGCCATGCTTCAGCCCAATACCGAGCGAAGCACGGCTTCGCTCAGCCAAAGCGGGAGCATGGCTCCCGCACTCCATAGAATTGCGCCTCTGGCGCACACCGCAGTAAATTTATTCCGGACAGTATTGCCGCAGGGCAACAGTGTTCCCGGAAAGTGAAACGCTAGAGTGCTACGCAGAAACCGGGGAACTTGCCGAAGCAAACACGCTCAGTATTTCACTCAACTCCAAGCTGCTTTTTCCCTTCAGGAGACATCATCTCAGGCGTCCATGGCGGATCCCACACCACCCGCACTTCTGCTTCTGTGACACCAGGGAGTGCTTCAATCCGGTGCTGCGCATCCATGGCGATAGAAGGTCCCATGCCGCACCCTTGAGCAGTAAG
>JACQEL010000272.1 GCA_016200595.1 Deltaproteobacteria bacterium | reverse complement strand
TCAATCCATATCTTGGTGTGTCGGACATATAGGTTACACGCGCCAGGGCTCTTGCGCTGGCTGGACCCATAGAAGACAATTTCCACCCCGAGGAGATGATTATGAGCAGCGAAACTCTCGATCAGGTACAGTCTAACATGCGTGTTTCCCGCAAGCGGCTCTTAGGCCGGCCAATCCTGGCTGAGGGCGAGGACGGTCTGTTTACCCAGTCGTGGTTCCCCCTTTGCCTGTCCAGCGAAGTCGCCACCGGCAAGGTGCTCGGGGCGGATTTTCTTGGCGGGCGTGTGGTCGTCTTTCGTGCAACCAACGGTGTGGCGCAGGTGCTCAGCGCTTACTGTCCCCATCTCGGCGCTGACTTGGCCGTCGGTGATGTTTATGAGGATACCGTCCGTTGCGCCTTTCATCATTGGCAGTACGACCAAGACGGAGTCTGCGTAAAAACCGGCATTGGTGATCCGCCACCTCCGTCAGCTTGCCTCTTCAAGTTCCCCACCGCCGAGAAGCACGGCATCATTTGGGCCTTCAACGGCGAAGCACCGCACTTCGAGGTTCCTGACTTCCCCTATCCAGCCGACGAACTCGTCGTCAAGGTCGAAACGTTTAGGCAGTTGGTAAATGTCGATCCCTGGGTGATCTGCTGCAATACCCCGGACATCCAGCATATCAAGGCTCTCCACGGAATTACCTTCGATCAGCAAGATCCTGATGAAGAGATCGAGTGGACCGACCATTCGATGCTGTACGACTTTAAGGGGCGCCATGCCAATGGCGAGCCGATTGAATATCGGGTAGGTATTTTTGGCACCAGCATCTTTTATCAGAGCAGCACTTTTAACGGACGCTGGTTTGGCTTCATTGCCCCGCTGGGACTCCCCCGACCCGGCCAGTGCAAGACCTATATGGTTATCGCCGCTCGCAAATCTGACAGCGATGCGGCCTCCACCGAGGCCTTCCTCAAGTTCGCCATGGACCTGGAGAAGCGGGTCGTCAGTGAGGACGTACCGATTTTGCAGACTATTCACTTCAAGCCCGGAACGCTCACGAAGAGTGATAAAGCACTCGGGAAGTTTCTCCAGTACCTGCGCAATTTCCCGCGTGCCCACCCGTCGGCTGAGTTTATTTCTTAGGGGATACAGTTCTAAGGCAAGCAGGCCGAGGATTCTGTCAATTTTCTCATACCCAGGCTCCGCCTGGGTATGCCGGGTGGTTGCGGCTCTGCCGCAGTTGGGGGCGGCGGGAGACACGGTGCGCAAACGCACCCGACAAACTCCTAGACGAGCAGATTGCATCCTCCTCACGGGTCTTATATAGCTCAGTGAAGAGAGGAGAGCTTATGGGCCTGCGGGACCTGCGTGATCAAGTCTGTATCGTTGGTGTAGGTGATACGCCACAAGGAGCGGTGCCGCATAAGACCGGGGACGAACTGGCGATCGACGCCGCCCGCGCCGCCTTGCAAGATTGCGGACTCAAAAAAGATGACATTGATGGTCTGTTCGTCCAGCGCAGCTACGGCCACCAAGGGGATTACCTTAAGGTTGGCTTGATGCTCGGGTTAAACCCGCGCGTGGGCGGAGCGATCGACGGCTCGGGCGCGACGGGCTGCTACATGCTGCAACATGCCGCCTTGCTGCTGCAGGCCGGCATGGCCAATTATATCCTGCTGCTCTACGGCACCAACCAGAAAACCAACCGCAACCGTTTTGGCGAGGCTCTGCTGGAGGAACATGCGCCGTATGGCGCCTTCAATCCCTCCCTGCCGTTCGCCTTCGCTTTCCGCCGGCATATGCACCTTTACGGCACCACTGAAGAACAACTCGCCACGGTGGCATTGAACCAGCGTCAACACGCCCTGCTCAACCCCAAAGCAGCGCAACGCACGCCCCTTACTCTCGATGACTATATGAGCGCCCGCTACGTGGTCTGGCCGCTACGGATGTTCGACTACTGCTACATTACTGACGGTGGTCATGCTTTTGTCCTGACCACGGCCGAGCGCGCCAAGGATCTACGCAAGCCGCCCGTGTATATCCGGGGAATGGGCCGGCAGGAGGCCTTTCGCGCGTACGAAACTCCTGATCTGGTGATGCAGAGCTTCCAACAGCAGGCCGTAGCGAAGATGATCTTCAACATGGCCGACGTCGGCGTAAAAGACCTGCAGGCCCTCTACGTGCAGGATGCTTACAGCCCGGCGGTATTCGCCGCACTGGAGAACTACGGGTTCTGTCCTCAAGGAGAAGCCGGCCGCTGGATTCAGGGTGGTCGCATTGCCTTGGGAGGAGAACTCCCGGTGAATGTCAACGGCGGACAGTTGTCTGAGACCTACATGGTCGGCTGGCAGAACACCTGCGACGCGGTGCGCCAGTTGCGCGGTGAGGGTGGCCCACGACAGATCAAGGATGTCGAACTCCTCATGTGCACCTACACGGGTGGCCTGCGCGAGCACGCCGGCGCACTCATCCTGCAGAGGTAAAGTGATGGCTGAGTACAGCAAACCCTTGCCGGTAATCGAAACTTGGAACGCGCCCTATTGGCAGGCAGCCAAGCGGCACGAGTTCGTCGCCCAGCGGTGCCAAGCCTGTGGCTATACCCACTTGCCTCCAGGACCGGTGTGTACAAACTGCTTGTCAGCCGCGCAGGACTGGGTACAACTCAGTGGCAAGGGCACGATCTATTCCTATGGTATTTACTACCAACTCTGGCACCCAGGCTTCACCGCAGACATTCCGTACAACGTGGCGCTCGTCCAGTTAGCCGAAGGGCCGCAGATCATCAGTCAGGTGGTGGACTGCAAAAATGAAGAATTGGACTGTGGACTAAAGGTCGAGGTCGTATTTGAAGATGCGACCGCCGAAGTGACACTGCCGAAGTTTCGTTTAGTGAGAAACAACTCTTAACCAAAAGGAGGGTTACAGTATGGCAACACAAAACGCAAACGGGCTCCTAGCCGTATGGACCGACATCGCGCCGGAAGCCGAGCGCGAATTTAACGACTGGTACAATACCGAGCACATTCCGCAGTTGCTCGGTGTGCCGGGCTTTCTCAGCGGGCGTCGCTATCAGGCGGTCGAAGGTGAGCCCAAGTACCTGGCGCTCTACGACCTGAGCGATGCGGAGGTAATGAAGAGCGATGCCTTTCGCCAGGTGCGCGAGATGCCCACCGAGTGGACAAAGAAGATGCGGCCTCTCTTCCGCAACACGGCTATTGGTGTCTACCGCCAGATCTTCTCGCACGGCACCCAGCCGGCACAGGACGCGGACTTTGTTCTCACCGTGCGGTTAAACATCCCCGCCGACAAAGAGCAAGACTTTAACGATTGGTACAACATCGATCACGTGCCCGCTTTGGTCGGCGTACCGGGCGTATACTGCGCTCGGCGCTATGCTGCCGTTGAAGGAGACCCGAAGTACCTGGCGCTGTACGAGATGAACGCTGCCGGTGTGCCAAAAACCCCGGAGTGGGACAAAGCGCGTAACTCTGAGTGGACAATGCGGATTAGACCACATCTGAAGGATGGTAAGATTATCATTAGCCGCCGCATCTTTTCGTAAGAGCCTAACCGAATAACGGTTGTCCTAAGTGGATGCCCAAAAGTCTGTTGACAAGCCGTGCACAGGCTAGAAGCCTGTGCCACCAGCAACCGAGCCTTCTCCCAGGGTGGCGCAGCCATCTTGGCTGCGCTGGCACGTCAGGAGTGTCAACGAACTTTTTAGAACCTGCTTAGTGTCATGTTGAGCGGAGCGAAACATCTCTCTTCAGCGGTCAAGCCGAGATTCTTCGCGGAGTTTATCCTGAGCGAAGTCGAAGGGCTCAGAATGACAG
>JACQEL010000271.1 GCA_016200595.1 Deltaproteobacteria bacterium | reverse complement strand
ACCCGCAAGATCTGACAAGCTGGCAAAAGGAGGGAGCGATCTGAGCGGTCGAGCCCTTGGTCTCGGCCAAGGGCTGGTCACCCCAGAACAGTTTTCACTCGGATATGTCCTCTGCTGGGAGCGCGGGCGTCCCGCCCGCTTTGAAAGGCGACCAAGATGGTCGCGCTCCCAGGACGTATCCAAACGCGCATTACTCTCGTGCAATCTCAGAGAACTTACTGTGCTACCGGGTAGGGGCACGGCGGCGCCGTGCCCCTACGGGAAATACCAAGTCTGTACGGCCGGTCCTACTTCCACGCAATCACCTTCTGCCAACTCGGCCGGGCGGAGAGCCGCTGGTAGTAAGCCACGACCGAGGGCCAGGCAGAAAGGTCAGTGCCGAGATCCTGAGCGAGATACACATACGGCAAGACCGCTATATCCGCCACGGAAAACGTCCCGCCAATATATTCACGCCCAGAGAGCGCAGACTGCAGAATGCCCAGGTTCGTGCGCACCTCGGACCATAACTGGTCAATCACTTTCTGATCGCGCTGGTCCGCGGGCGTAAAGCGTGTCTGACGCATCAGCAGCGAGAGCGGCGGCCGGAACGTCGTCTGCTCGAACAAAAGCCATTGGAACACCCGGGCGCGATCCTGCGCGCCGGTGGGCAGAAGCTTGGCCGCAGGATATTTCTCCGCCAGATAGAGCAAGATCGCGTTCGATTCCCACAGGATGAACCCGTCGTCCACCAGAGTCGGCACCTTGCCGTTAGGATTAAGCTTGAGATACTCAGGATTCTTCTGCTCCCCCTTCAGCAAATCGAGACGTGAAAGTTGGTACTGGGCGCCAACCTCTTCGAGGAACGTATGAACTTTGCGCCCGTTGCCGGACGCCGGAGCCGTGTAGAGTGTATACATAATTTTCCCCCTGAAAAAGCGATGAGGACTGAGTAATGAGGCAATGCCTCACTGAGGCATTGAACTCCTGGATCATTGTTTTCACTCAGTCCTCAGTCCTCGTTACTCATTACTTCGTGATGATCCCACGCTCTTGCAATAAGGTGAGAATGACATCCAGGCTGTGGGTACGCAGGTTGATCTTGAGTTGGTCATACAGGGTGAAATTGGCTAAACGCAAAAACGGCCGGCCATGGACGAAATCGATGATATTGATACAGCCAAAGTCCTGCTCGATGTTGAAGATGCGACCGCCGGTGACGCCGGTGGCGTAGGCGAGGAGCGCGTTATTGATACCACCGTGCGCCACCACCAAAATCGTCTGCCAGTCCTCCTGGCTAAGCATCGAGTCCAGAAAACGCACACCACGCTCCTGCACCTGGCGAAAGCTCTCTCCACCGACATACGGCTCATCCCAGTTGGCGGTGTGGCTTTTGAAGAATTGTTGTATTTCCCGGAATACCTCGGCCACGCTCTTAGAGGCGATCAGCTCTGCACTAGGAGTGATCTCCCGCAAATCGGCAGAGACTAGGACGTCAAGCCCTTTTTCCTTGGCAATGATACTGGCGGTTTCATGGGAGCGAGCCAGCGGACTAGCGTACACGCGGTCGATCGGCACGCCACGAAATAACAGGGCCGCGGCGGCGATCTGCTCACGCCCACGTTCGGTTAGCGCCCCATTGCCAATGGCGCCTTCATTAGCCTCAGATTGGTACAGTGTCTCTCCATGACGGAGGAGATAAATGCGGCGTCCATCCATATCGGGCTCTCCGTTATTTCTTCCCGGCAAACGGTTTGTCGCGATCGCGCAGCGCGTCTTTCAGGCCACGCTCGCCCATTTTCTTGACTTCGTTCTTGACCGTTACCGTCTGGTGCGCAATCACATCATATTCTGCCGCCGACTGCTCAGCCGCATAGATGCCCATGATCTCAACGAAACGGTTGGTCGCGCCTTTGTGCAAAGTCAGCAGATCAAGCGGCACCATCGCGACGCGCCGGGCATACGCCAGCACTTCTTCTTCTAACTTCTCGCGAGGATAGACGCGGTTGATCAGACCGTTCTCCAAGGCTTCTTTGGCATTCATCGAATCGCCGGTGAAGAAGTACTCTTTGGCTTTGCGAATCCCAATGAGATAAGGCCACAACGATAAGGTCGGCAAAATACCGAGGGAGCGGCCGGCGGGATGGCCGAACTGGGCATCCTCGGCAGCAAAGACGAGGTCGCAGTGACCCACGAACTCCGTCGCGCCAGCAAGGCAATAGCCGTGGACCTGGGCGATAGTTGGCTTAGGCAGATTCCACAACCGTTGCCAGCGTTGGACGATCTTGCGTAATCCCCACCGGTCATTAGTCACGGTAAATCCACCCGAGCCGCTCACCGGTTGTAGATCATACCCAGCGCAGAACGCCCGGCCCGCGCCACGGAAGATCAGCACGCTGGCGTCATTGTTGCCCTCAAATTCATCGAGCGCACTGTCCAATTCCGACAGCAACTGCCGGCTCATGGCGTTGAGCTTTTCCGGTCGGTTCAGGGTGAGGCGGAAAATCTTGTCCTCGACCTTTTCGTAGATGATTGCTTCGTAAGCCATAACTCTGCCCTCCTTCAGCGGGATGGTGACGAAGTTATGGCTTACCATAGCCGTGCAGGGGTTGCCTAGAGTGGGCAAACAGAAGAAGAAATGATGAATGATGAACGCTGAACGATGAACGAAGTCGTCAACTTTTGTATTTGACAAAGGACTAAGCGCAAATCGACCGCAGACTTTTTTTATCGTATAGTTATCGTATGAATAAGCAACCTATTTCTATAACGCTCGACCCCGATAACTTACTGTGGCTACGGACCAGAGTGCTTTCGTCCGGCTGTCGCAGCGTCAGTGAAGTGCTCAACCGACTCATCCAAGAAGCGCGCGCTCCTGAACGACAGCAAGGGCAAACTATCCGTTCAGTCGTAGGAACCATTCGCATTACCGAAGCCGATTCCGACTTCCTAACAGCGGACGAAGCAGTACGAACCCTCTTTCCTCAAGCCAGCAAGGACCGGCCAGGCTTTTCAGCAGGAAAGGGAGCGAAAAAGACAAACCGGCCATCCACGCGCAGAGAACGGAAACATGGTTAGAGCTGCCGCGGTCACAGATACTCATCCTTTGTTGTTTCACGCCGCAGGCAGCAGACGGCTGGGGAAACAGGCGGCTGCCCACTTCCAAGCCTGTGAGCAGCAGCGAACGATCCTCTACGTCCCGGTTGCAGTCATGTGGGAAGTGAGCATCCTTGTGCGGGTGGGCCGCATCGATCTCGGGCGGTCGCTCGGCGAGTTCTTTGCCGATCTCTTCAGCAATCCAGCCTATCAGCCGCTGGATCTTACTCCTGAACAGATATATCTGGCTGATGGAGCACAACCGAACAAGGACCCTTTTGATGCGCTTATCTGTGCAGCTGCGCGCAGCCTGGAACTCCCGTTGATTTCCCGAGACGCGGACATTCAAGCATCCGGTCTCGTGCAGGTCATTTGGTAGTTACCCAGGGAGAGATAAGGAATCGCCAGATTGGAGCGCCGCGCAATCCAGAAGTGGTCACCGGTGCCGCTCACAATCCACCCCAGCAAACCAGGACCTCACTTTTACTTGCTTTTGGTCTTAGTTGTGTTGTATAGCTGTGCCAATTTTGTCCGCTGTAGGGAGAAGCGTATGAGAATTTCACATCGAGTCGGACTGGTAACGCTGCTGGGCCTGAGCCTGTTAGTGGTAGGGACCCCGCAGGCGGGGGCGCAGGTCGTGGGGCGCAGGTCCTGTATAGGAATCGACGCCTGTACCGGCAATACCGGAGATGTTGGCACGAAATCGTGCAACGGGGTGGATGCCTGCCTTGACAACGGCGGGCGGATTCACAACCACGCCTGCACCGGGTTGAACACCTGCCACAACAACAGCGGGGACGTCAAAAACGGCTCCTGTAAGGGGGTGGATGCCTGCCATGGCAACAGCGGAGACCTCGGCACCCAATCTTGCGCCGGGGAGAAGGCCTGCGAGGGCCGCAGCGGGGACGCCGGCAACGGCTCCTGCAACGGGCTTGAGGCCTGCTTCGCTAGCAGTGTCTCCGTCGGCACCGGCTCCTGCATCGGGACTGTGTCCTGCGAGTTTGCCAGCGGGGCGATTGGCAACAACTCCTGCCACGGGGTCCAGGCCTGCGCGTCCAACAGCGGGGACGTCGGCACCAGCTCTTGCAAGGGGAAGACCGCCTGCGTGGACAATATCGCCTCCGTCGGCACCGACTCCTGCATCGGGGTGGATGCCTGCCACAGCAACAAGGGGACGATCGGCAACAACGCCTGTAAAGGATACCGGGCCTGCTTCGGCAATACCGCTGACATTGGGCCGGGGCAATGTAACGGCGACCCGATCGGCGGCAAGGGTATCTGTGAACCCTAAGGCGCGTCCCCACCCGAGGGGGGCAGGAGCGGAAGAGCCCCGTTCCTTTCCCTTTCAGGGGGGGCTAGCCAGGTCAGGCTGCACCTCGGATCAAGTTAGAGTCGCAAGCAAAACAGATAGTGTTGTCCTGACCAGACAGCGGTGTCGGGCGTACTCACGCACGGAGAACGTCGAGTAACGCTTTGGCTTCTTGCAAGTCTTGCGTATCAAAGCCTTCGGTAAACCAGCCATAGATCTCCGCCAGCAGGGTGTAGGCTTCTGCTCTTTTGCCCTGTTGTTGCCACAGGCGGCTCAGACTCAGCGCTGCCCGCAACTCCAGAGACTTCGCCCTCTGCCGGCGCGCAATCGCCAGGGCCTTGAGAAAACACGCCTCGGCTTCCAATTGCGGATTACGGATTGCGGATTATTGACTTCGGACTCCGGACTTCGGACTTCGGACTGTTTTAGCGTCAGCTCCTGACGTTGGCGCTCAGGAGTGTCGGGCCACCGTTCGAGCAGTTCGAGTCCTTGCTGGCAGTGGTCAATCGCTTCACGATAGGCACTGCGACGCAAGGTGAACTCCCCCGCCTGGCAGTGGTACTGCACGGCCCGATAATAATCCCGCCCTTCGGCAAAATGCCGCGCCAGCTCCCCGGCAATCTCAACTGCGCGGTCGCCGTATTTCGCCTCTTTCCAGGTACCGAGGAGGCGGTGGAGCCGGATACGCCGCCCCTGCCCGAGCTGCTCATATAATACCTGCCGATACAAGGTGTGCCGAAACGCGTACCGTGACGTCACGGTTCCCCCCGGCCATTCCGCTATCCCCTCTACCTGTATAAACCGCCCCGTACTTGCTAAAGCGTCATACACCTCCTCCACCTCTTCCAGCGTGTGCCCCCCCACCTCCACCACCTCTGCGGTCGTGAAAGTCAGACCCGCCACACTGGCCACCCTGAGCAGTTGTTGCTCCTCCTTTTTCAACCCCTCGATCTGCCGCGTAATCAACCGCTGCAGGGTGTCGGGCACCAGTTCCTGGAGCTTGACACTCTCCACCCGTAGTTCCACTCGCTTACCGTCTGCGATCAGCAGGCCATGCTGCAGGAGATAGTCGACAAAGTTCACCACAAACAGTGCGTTGCCATCGGTACAATGGTAGATCGGTTCACTGAGCGCCCGTACGGCAGGACTGCGGCCAAAACGCTGCTCCAGATACTCTTCCACCTCTGCTCTGCTGAAAAGTTCTAGCACTACTTCCTCGCACTGCCGCCGTCCGTACAGTTCCTGCACTAAGCGCCGCACCCGATGCCCCTTCACGACTACTTCTACTGGCCGATAGGTCCCCAGGACTTGCAACCGCACTTGCCGCCGCCGCTGAGCCAAGTACGCCAACACCTCCAGTGTGGCGGCATCACTCCATTGCAGATCTT
>JACQEL010000270.1 GCA_016200595.1 Deltaproteobacteria bacterium | reverse complement strand
GTGGAAACCCAGCGTGAGCATCACCGGGGGAAAACATTTCAGGAAGAGTTTCGCGCCTTGCTCGATAGGCACGGCATCGAGTATGACGAGCGGTATCTGTGGGGTTGAGCCTGAGCGTGCGGCCCTGTGTAAGAAAGCCGGGGGGTAAATGACCCTGTTGAAAGCCGGGGGATGAATCCTCCGGCTACCCTCGCCGCCTCGCGCTGCGAGGCGCGGAGCGCCGGTACACGGCGTGTGATGGGAGCCCGGCCTTTCAAGACTGTCGTTCTTGCCCGTCGGGTTAGTGTCGCACCCAGCCTGATGCCGGTACAGGCCGGCCTCCCATCCAGTCCCAGCGGGGTTGTTGACTGTAGCCGAGGGATTTATGATGCTGTTGAAAAATGCCCAAATGCCATTTCCGCCCGACGCTAAAGCATCGGGCTACCCTCACGCCGCCGGCTGAAGCCGGCTCTCAGCCCCTGCGGGGCGGTTGATGGTAGCCGGGGGATTTATCCCCCGGCGGAGGTGCGGAGTTTATCAACAGCATCATTTATCCCCCGGCGGAGGTGCAGAGTTTATCAACAGTGTCATTTATCCCCCGACGTGATTAATCACAGCAGATTCAATATGATCTTGTTCACTGCCAGTAAACACGCTAAAACGCAAAATAATTCCAGAGGTTTAGCGAAGGGAACGAGCAGACATGCAGATCACGGTTCTCGGTGCGGGCGACGCGTTCAGCAGTGGCGGTAGGCGCCAGAGCGGTTACCTAGTTGAAACCGAGGGCACGGGATTTCTGCTCGACTGTGGCTCAATGACGCTACAGGCGCTCAAAGCCCTGGGCATTTCCGCCCAGCGAATTGACTTTGTCGCTATCAGTCATCTGCACGGAGACCACTTCGCTGGACTGCCGTTTTTGTTCTTGGAGTACGTCTATGAGCAGCCGCGCACGCGACCACTGCTGATTGTTGGCCCGCCGGGAACCGAAGAGCGGGTGTGGATGCTCTACCGCGCGATGTACCGTGAACTGGCTGCGCGTCCGCTGTGCTTCCCGTTACAGTTTCATGAACTGAACCCTGGCCAGAGCGCGACTCTGTGTGGCGTCGAACTCTTCCCTTTTCGCGTGCCGCATCAGGAAAAAGACATTTCGTTTGGCTATTTGACCAAAGCCAACGGCAAGGCCGTGCTCTACTCGGGCGACTGTGGGTGGAATGAAGATTTGATCCGCTATTCTGCCAACACCGATCTGTTTATCTGTGAGTGCTGTTACTTTCACCGGCAAACCGCTTTTCACCTGAGCTATCCGCAGATTGCCGCGCAGCGTGCCCGTATGGGCTGTAAGCGTCTCCTCCTCAGTCACCTGGGCCGCGAGGTGTTGGAGCGCATGCCCGAGGTGACGATCGAGTGCGCTGCTGACGGCTTGGTTGTCGAGGTGTGAGGGGACATGGAGGTCACCCTCGATTTCGTCCGTATCGGCCTCAAGCGCTGCCGCTACATTACGACTGCTAAAGTTGAGACTGCCGTGTATCTGGCCCTCGTCCTGGAAAAACCTCTCCTCATTGAAGGTCCAGCCGGCGTAGGCAAGACCGAGGTCGCCAAGGTGCTGGCTGAACTGTTCGATACCGACCTGGTGCGCCTGCAGTGTTATGAGGGGCTCGATGAAGCGCGGGCCTTGTATGAGTGGAATTATCAGAAGCAACTCCTGCGCATTCAGGCCGACACCGCGCAAGAGCAGGACTGGCAAGCAGTCTCCGCGCACATCTTCTCGCGTGACTATTTGTTAGAGCGACCACTGCTGCGCGCGATCAGCGCTCCCCGCAAGGTCGTGCTCTTGATTGACGAGATCGACAAGGCCGACGAAGAATTCGAGGCATTTTTGCTCGAAGTGCTGAGCGACTTTCAGGTGAGCGTGCCCGAGCTCGGTACCCTCAGCGCCACGCACAGGCCGGTGGTTGTCCTCACCTCGAACCGCACGCGCGAACTATCCGAAGCGCTCAAGCGGCGCTGCCTGCATCTCTACATCGACTTCCCGGGCGTGCAAGAAGAGGCGGAGATCATCGCACTGAAAGTGCCGGACCTTGACGAAAAGCTCCAGCGCCAGGTTGCGCGCTTTGTCGGCGGCTTGCGCAAACTCGACGTCAAGAAGGCGCCCAGTATCGCCGAGACTCTCGACTGGGCGCGTGCGCTGCTGGCCTTGGGCGTGAAAGCCCTCGATGCGCCGACCGTACGACAAACGCTGAACCTCATTCTCAAGTACGAGGAGGACATCCGCAGAGCCGAAGGGCGGGTAGGGGACCTGCTGCGGGCAAGCTCGTAAAGGGAATTCGTCAGGAGCTGTAAAAGAAGGTAGGCCGGAATAAGCGGAGCGTTTCCGGCATAGCCGAGGACGCCGGGAACGGCCTGCGGCCTTATCCCGGCCTACAACTCTGGTGTGCCTATCTCTTGAAGTCTGATTTAGGGCGACGGGAGGGAATTTGTCAGGAGCCGTAAAAATGAAAGTCCCTTTGCTGGATTTGCCAGCGCAGTACGCCACTATCCGCACGGAGATCCGTGCGGCAATCGACCGGGTGTGTGACTCGCAGCGGTTCATCTTGGGACCTGAGGTCGCCGCACTCGAAGAAGAACTTGCGACGTTTTGTTCGGTGGGTTTCGCGCTTGGTGTGTCGTCCGGGACTGACGCGTTGCTGATGGTCCTCATGGCGCTTGGTATTGGTCCTGGCGATGAAGTTATCACCACGCCGTATTCGTTCTTCGCTACGGCCGGGGTGGTCGCGCGGCTTGGCGCTCGGCCGGTTTTTGTCGATATCGATACGGCCACCTTTAATCTCGATACTGCTGCTATCTCTACCCGAGTCACCGCTCGTACCAAAGCCATTTTGCCGGTGCATTTGTTCGGTGGCTGTGTTGATCTTGATCCCGTCCTGGATATTGCCAAAGAGCGAGGAATTGCCGTGATCGAAGATGCGGCCCACCATGGCGGTAAGGGCAAATACACCTATCAGCTGATTGGTGGCAACTTCCGGCTCGACACTTTACAGGCTGCCGTGCTCAGAGCAAAACTTCCCTATCTCCCAGGCTGGACCGCCGCGCGCCGCCGTAATGCTGAACGATACCGGAGACTGTTCAGTGAAGCGGGGTTGCTGGACCGTGTAATCCTGCCCACGGACAGCCCTGGACATATCTACCATCAGTTTGTCATCCGGGTGCCTGAACGCGATCGATTGCAAATTTTTCTACGTGAACGCGAGGTAGAGACGGAGATTTATTATCCGCTGCCGTTACATATGCAGGAGTGCTTTGGTGAGCTTGGTTATCGAGACGGAGATTTTCCCCAAGCGGAGTCCGCCGCACGTACGGTCTTAGCCTTACCGATCTATGCCGAGTTAACCGAGCCGCAGCAACGCTATGTGGTTAGCCAGATCGACGAGTTTTATGCAGACTGATAGCGCTGCGTCTTTGAGAGCGGATTTCTGTTCCGTATACGGATCGGCGAACCGTTCGTCCTGAGCCCTTCGACAAGCTCAGGACAGGCTACGCCGCGGCAGCGGCGAAGTCGAAGGATGAATTCCTGCACCGCGTTTCACCTTATTAGCGCCGTTTTCCTGCACTTGAGCTCTCTAAGGATAAAAATCCCTTATCCGTATTGTTGTGAAATAATTAGACTCAGTCTTTACATTTGCGAGAATGTATGTAATAAATCGGCTGCGTAAGAGATACGGTTATCGTACTGTCCTATCGCGTTCAATGAACGCAGCAAGGAAGGAGGAACTTATGAAAAAACTGTTCCTTATACTTATCGCCGCGACCTTCTCACTCCAGATGTATTCTGCGCCGGTGTTAGCGAAGAAAGAAACACCCGCGGACCTCGCGGCAAGAAGAGCGGCGCATATCCAGATCAATGCGCTCAAGCAGCTACTGAAACATACGAAAGATCCGGTCCTCAGAGCGCAGATTGCCGCTCAAATAAAACTGATAAAGATAAGTGCCTTCAGCTAGTCGGCCCTCCGTATTACTTGGGAGAGCATAACTATGAGCGCCCTCATTCTTGTCTGGGGGGTTGTTTTCTTTTCCCTGGTGGGGTGCGCTCCTGCTAGAGTTCCCCCTGCGCCTACCCAGACCTTCTCCTCTCCCCCCCAGGGAGAGGCTTCTCATACTGGGCTTCCGCGAACAAACAGTGACTCTATGGCATTTGCCGCAAATGGCCAGGGCCCTTCTGATCTCGAGAGGTTGGCCCTCCTCTGGCAAAAGCGCACTCATGACACATCTTTCTCTGACTATCCCATCGGCCCTGGCGATGTCCTGGAAATTTCTGTCCCGGGTATGGATGAACTCCAAAAGTACACCGTACGCGTGTCAGGTGAGGGAACGGTTGCCCTACCTCTAATAGGTGAAATGCGGGCGAATGGACTTACCGAGAAAGAGATTAGTGAAGAGATCCGGCGCGCACTTGAAGAACACTACATGTACAAC
>JACQEL010000269.1 GCA_016200595.1 Deltaproteobacteria bacterium | reverse complement strand
GCCCGCTTGCGGATCTGCTTAAACTGAAAGGTCGCAGTTGGGCAGCGGCAGGTGACCGAATGCGTTCGGCGGCGAAAGCTTAGTCAGGTTGCTTATTTATGAGCCTTTGCTTATTCTTGAAGAGATCCACATCGGAGAGAACGCATGACAGAGCCTACTGAGAACATATCGCTCGACGCCCGGCTCGATTACGAGCGCCAAACTGCGAAACCAAGCGACATCGAGTTTGAAAGGATAAAATCCGAGGAAGAAGATTACGAAAGTTCTCCGCCAAATTACGAGATCAACACCTACCCAGCGGATTTCACTCTTGAGGTACTACACCAAAAATGGAAGGACAAAGAGATAGAAATCCCTCGCTTCCAGCGCCAGTTTGTTTGGAAGCAAGTCCAGGCAAGTAAGTTGATAGAATCGTTCCTCATAGGGCTCCCAGTTCCATCCGTTTTTTTATACACCGAACGCAGATCCCAAAAGCTTCTTGTAATAGACGGTCAGCAACGCCTCCGTAGCATTTTCTATTTCCTTGAAGGCTTTTTCGGGGAAGAGAAGAACGGGACACGGACAATCTTTCAGCTTAAAGGGCTGAGCAATCAAAGCAAATACCTGGGGATGAGCTTTAAGGACCTTGAAGAGGCAGAACAGCGAAGGCTCCGGAATTGTGTTCTGCGTTCTTTTATCGTGCAACAGCTCGACCCAAATGACGATACCAGCATTTATCACATCTTTGAACGGCTCAATACCGGAGGTACCCTTCTTGGTAATCAGGAGATCCGTAATTGTGTCTACCGAGGGGCATTTAACGAGCTATTGCACGAACTGAACACTTTCCCTGCCTGGAGAAGTATTGTCGGAAAACCAGATCCTGACAGCCGACAAAAGGATGTTGAACTGATCCTCCGATTTTTTGCTCTGCTGGACCGTAGCCATTATCAACGGCCACTGAAAGACTTTCTGTCGAAATTCATGAAGGCTAATCGAGACCCAGATAAGCGTGTCATTGAAGGGTTTCGGAAATTATTTTCAATGACGAGTGCTGCCGTTGTAAATCATTTAGGGGAGAGACCATTTCATATACGCGCCGGCCTGAATAGCGCTGTATTCGACTGTGTAATGGTGAGTTTCGCCAACAATCTAGATGCGATTCCCCAAGACATTAAGTACCGTTATGAAAGATTGCTAGATGATAGCGGCTTCCTTAAAGATGTCAGTGGCTCAACAACGAACGAAGAAGTGGTCAAAAGTCGCTTTCAGGTGGCAGAAGAAAAGCTCTTTCAGAAATAATTGGTCATGAGGCTGGTACGCATTGATCAGGCAATAGAGGCATGCCAGGCTCACCTAGAGAGTAGTGGAGCGACTGGCACCGAGATCGAAGCCTATTTAACTCGATATTTACTGATTTTAATCTGCGCAACCTTTGAGGAAGAGATTGAGTCTCTGATAATTGAGCGTGCTGCTAAATCCGGAGATCCAGGACTGGAGTCGTTCGTACGGAGCGCTGTGGGGCAAGTGTTTCGCAGCTTGAAGACAAGCGAAATCGCAGGCCTCCTAGGCCGCTTTGGTGTAGATTACAAGGAGCGCTTTCGCCAGGAATTGACCAACACCGAGCGTGCAGAGACATTCTTCAACAATATAGTCACTAACCGTCACGACACGGCCCATTCGGTTGGGTCTAACGTTTCTTTTGCGGAACTGGTTCGCTTTTACTCAGAAGGACACGTTGTTCTTGATGCTGTCAAAACTGCCTTGAATTTCATAGGGTGATCCCGACGCTGAAGGTGCCGAACAAACGGATGCAGTCCGACCGGGACCCGCTACGCGGTCCCGGCGGCTGATCCTGGGCGTTGGGCAGACTGCGTACGATAAAGGTCTCTGTTCCCTATGGAAGTAAAGAACCGTGCTGAACCAATCGTAACAGCGACCGCAAAGATAAGGAGACACGTCATGAGTAGCTCGACACAAAGTTTAGCGGTGCAAGACACACCCAATTTAGCCATGCGGCTGCGCGAGCTGACCTGTGGGTACTGGATCTCGCAGTGTATCGCAGCTGCCGCCAGGCTCGGAATCGCAGACCTCCTGCAGTCCGGGTCGAAGAGCGTCGCAGAACTCGCTACGCTGACCGGTACTCAGGCACGCCCGCTCTATCGCCTCTTGCGCGCGCTGGCGAGCTTCGGGATCTTCGCTGAAGTGCGGGAGGGGCACTTCAGCCTGACCCCTATGGCCGCACTTCTTGCCAGTTCGCCCCAGTCGCTTCGTGGTTGGGCGATTCTGACGGGACAAGAAGATTGGCACCGAGCTTGGGATGCGCTTCTTGACAGCCTGAGGACGGGCGAGCCCGCCTTCAAGCATGTGTTCGGAACGAGCTACTGGGACTATCTTTCAGGGAATCCCGCAGCGGCAGCAATCTTCAACGACGGACTCACCGCTTACACGGCGCAAGTTGGGGAAGCGGTGGTTGGTGCCTACAACTTCGCTCCGTTCCGCAAACTGGTCGACGTTGGCGCCGGGCATGGCACCCTAATGTCCGCCATCCTGACCGCTACACCTCACCTGGACGGTATTGTCTTCGATCTGTCACACGCAGCCGAAGGAGCCAGAAGAACCCTCGAAGCCGCCGGCCTTACAGCGCGCTGCCAGGTCATGACAGGCGACTTTTTCGACGCGGTGCCGGAAGGCGGCGACGCGTATCTCCTGTCGCATGTGATCCACGACTGGAGCGACGAGCGCGCGCTGGCAATCCTGCGCAACTGCCACCGCGTCATGAGGCCCCAGTCAAGGCTTCTTCTCGTCGAGGCGGTTATCCCGCCTGGCAATGAACCCTTTTTCGGCAAGCTTCTCGACGTTCACATGTTAGTGGTGACCGACCAAGGCACTGATCGCACCGAAGCCGAGTACCGATCGCTTCTCGATGCGGCAGGTTTCGAGGTGCTTCGGGTTATCCCCACGGCGAGTGACGTCAGCATTATGGAGAGCGCTCCCGTCTGAGGGTGATGCGCCAAGGCATACCGGGAAGCTGGCTGCCCAACAAACCGTTCCACCTGACCGCTGCCCGTTTGCGGTTTAGAGTGAACATGAACAGTCTCGGTTGGGCAGCGGCAGGTGACCGATGACGTTAGGAGTTGGCGATGTACGCGATACTAATAATTGAACATACGACCGACAAAAGTCTTTGGCCCAAAGAATTACGAGACATTGATAACAATACAAGCCAGTTCGCAGGAGTAACCAAGATTGTCTCAGGATCTTGGCTGATTGAACTAGAGACGGGGCTGCAAACCTTCGGTATTCTTCTTGATTGCCTTCTATCACAACCGGCCCTCCGTTATAAAATTACGTTCCTTGAAAAGGAACCCGTATTTGTATCACCATCAATGAAAAGTTTGTCAAAATCGGAGCAATAGCAATGGATACGTTTTCAATAGAAATTCCCCCTGATGCTGATTTTCATGATGCGTTTGTATCTTTGCTGTCTAGCGACTCGTCAATCAAATTTGAGGAATCGCAACTTGTCGACTTAATGGAATCGGAAGGCTCCCTACCCGACATTCTTACGTGCATAATAGCCTTCCCAGCCGCCGCAATGCTTAACTCCGCCCTGAAACATCTTTCGCCCGTAATTCTTGAGTTCATCAAAAAGAACCATCAGGTAAAAATTAAAATCGACAAGATAGAAATCCAAGTTGCCAATGCAAATGATCTTAAAAAGGCAATCACCGCAGCCAACGACTTATCAAAAGTAGTAGCACGGAAGCAATCGCCGCAATCAAAAAAATAAGAACGTCAGAATTATGCCAAGATGGCTTTTCAGACATGGGCATTCCTAACTAATCGCTCAAGTCCGACGCCGGGAACGTCGGGTTAGTTGATTTCCAAGAGGCCGCGTTCTCCCCGGCGCGGCTTAGCTGTGGCGTTAGAGGTCACGTTATTCATGATTTTACCCAGAGATTGATTAAACATCATGCAAGGGGGTTATGATGGCATACTACATGAGTATGCAAACGGTTCGTTTTCGGAGCACCAACGACTACGAGCAGTTCAAAATGTTCCTCGCCAACGTTGCTGAGCACTTGCGAAAGATTGAGGGATTCGTTCACTTCACGTGGTGGGTCCATCCTGACGATCCCACATGGTTTAATGAAGTCAGTATCTGGACGTCGAAGGAGGCCACGGAGGAATGGCATCAGAACGGCTATCACAAGTACTTAAAAAAGTGGGGGAGTTCAGGGGTCGGCATCGAGAACGTCATCACCAATTGGGAGTGCGTTGAAGCGAAGATTATGCGGATCTGTCCTCTCTGTGGGCACGGGAGTGCGGAGCACTTTGAGCTCAAGGACGAGACCGCCGTTAGGAAGGCTCCATGCCCGGAGTGTGGGTTCAAATTTCCGCGCCTTGCGAGCACGCCTGACAACCTTGCCTTATTTCGTGAGTAAGCTGAGGGAGGCAAAGACGAAGCGGTGGCTACCGACCAGAGCTATGACCCCTAACAATCGCCACCAGCCTGACCGCGGCCCGCGAGCGGTTCCTACTGAAGCTGAAAAGCAGCGGTTGGGCCGCGGCGGCTGAGGCAGTGCGTTAGGTGGCGCCAAGCCAGAAAGGAGCGTTGTCATGTATGATGCGATAGTCGTCGGTGCACGGTGTGCTGGGTCACCAACAGCTATGCTCCTGGCCCGTAAGGGTTATCGGGTGTTGCTAGTGGACAAAGCAACGTTTCCGAGCGACATGACGATGTCGACACACTGGGTCCATCAACCGGGTATCGCAGCCCTCAAGCGCTGGGGCCTCCTCGAAAAGGTCCGTGCCTCGAACTGTCCGCCGCTCCTTACGTACCGCTTCGACTTCGGCGGTTTCGCGCTCATCGGCGCGCCACCTTCTGCGGACGGCGTGGCCGAATCCTACTCGCCGCGGCGCACGGTGCTCGACAAGATCTTGGTCGATGCCGCAGTCGAGGCGGGCGCCGAGCTGCGCGAAGGGTTTGTCGTCGATGCGTTGGCGGCGGATGACGGCCACGTCTCGGGCATACGTGGCCGGGACAAGAGCGGAGCGAAGGACGATCCTCGCGCGCGCCTTGTGATCGGTGCCGACGTCCTTCATTCGCTGGTCGCGCGGGCGGTCAAGGCGCCCGAGTACAACGCGAAGCCCGAGCTGATGGGAGGCTACTTCAGTTACTGGAGCGGCGTTCGGCTCGACGGCGTTCACCTCTGCCCAGGCGACTATCGCTTCGCCTTTGGATGGATGACGAACGACGACCTGGCGCTCGTCGGCGTCAACTGGGCGATCAAGGACTTCCACGAGGTTCGGCACGGCATCGAAGGTAATTTCCTGCGCGAACTTTCCCGCCTGACCCCGTTGCTCGCCGAGCAGGTGCGAGCAGGCAAGCGCGAGGCGAAGTGGTTGGGCGGGACAGTGCGGAATTTCTTCCGGAAGCCCTACGGCCCTGGCTGGGCGCTGGTCGGCGATGCGGGATACAAGAAAGATCCCTGCACGGCGGCGGGGATCACTGACGCCTTTCGCGATGCCGAGTCACTCGTCCAGGCGATTGACGAGGGTCTTTCCGGCCGGCGCTCGCTCGAAGAGGCGCTGGCCGATCACCAGCGACGACGGGACGAGATTGCGATGCCGATCTACGAGTTCACGTGCGAGCAGGCCAAGTACGAGCCGCCGTCGCTGGAGATGCAGCGGCTTTTCCACGCCCTGCGCGGCAACCAGGAAGACACGAATCGATTTTTCGGCTTGATTGCGCAGACGACCTCGATCCCCGAGTTCTTTGCGCCCCAGAACATCCAACGGATAATTACGTCTGCGTAGACCTCTCACGAGCGTGATGTGGGGAACTGTCTGTCATTCCGAAAGGAAGGGAGCCTGCCTTGGCTGACAGAGGAGGCGGTAGGCGTTTACAGCATTTTTATTGCTTTCCACATAGCACGGCCTGTGTGACATAGGCTGATTGGCGCTGAAAGATTTTCCCGGCAGCAAGGAGGATAAGTATGACGAGTATTCCTCAGTGGTGGATGAAGGGAGATTGGTTCGACGTTTGCAGTTGTAACATTGCCTGTCCCTGCGAGTTCGCCCAGCCCCCAACGAACAATCACTGCGACGGCGTCATGGCCTACCACATCCGTGAGGGGGCTTACGGTGACGTCCGGCTTGACAGTCTCAGTGTCATCGCCGTGTTGCGATTTGATGGCAACTTCTGGACCGGAGAGGCGGCGGTCACCTTCGGCGTTTTCATTGATGAGCGCGCCGACGAGCGCCAACGCGAGGCCATCCAGCAGGTCTTTTCCGGTCAGGCAGGAGGCTTCATGGCCAAAGTGACGGACTTAATGGGGGCAGGAGGGCAATGGATCGAGTTTGTCCCTATTACTTTTGAAGTAGCCGCGGATCTCGCCTATTGGCGGGCTGAGATCCCCGGTAAGTTGCAAGCCTTCGCCGAGGCCCTGACTGGCCCCACCACACCTCCCGGGGCGCGGGTCCAACTGCTCAACCCCCCGGGGTCTGAGACTGGACCTGGACGGATATGCACGTGGGGTAAGACCACTACCAACTCGGTCAATGTTCCTGGATTCCAATGGAATTGGGCTGGCAAGTCCAGTAAGCATATCCCGTTTGATTGGACTGGCCCTGCCTGAGAAGGTTGTTTAGCTGACTGAGCATGGCCCACAGCGCTTTGGCCCAGTGGAGTTACGCCGCCTAACCAGGCCGTGCTCGTGACCGCCGCCCGCTGGCGGTTTGGAATGACTCTGAAAGGTCTCGTCTGGGCGGCGGCCCGAGACGGTAGGCGTTAGCCTTCATGACGTGGGGCGTCGCCACCACGGATGAAAAAGGAGAAGTTGAAGGGTAAGCTCTCGTCGGTCCCGCGGACCAGAGGTCGAGTCGCCTTGGTGCCGCGAGCCCGT
>JACQEL010000268.1 GCA_016200595.1 Deltaproteobacteria bacterium | reverse complement strand
CTTTCACCACTGCGTCGTCCGGCTAACAATCCTTCAATGCCGATATGCTCGTCAAGGTCAGGCCACTCGATGGCATAGCCGTCTCCGAGCAACCGCCAATTCTGTCGTTCTTTTGGGGTACCGTGCATGAGACGGGGATACCATGCTAGCGGAATCACAAGGCTGCGGCCATCAGCCAAGGCGACTGCCAATTTTTCATCGGTAGGCATGGATTCTGATCATGAGATTAAAGGCCGTAGTTTCTAGACCTTGAGAGAGGGCACGGCATGCCGTGCCCCTCCAGTCCTTTGCTACCCAATCCCATATAATGCTGCACAGTTCTCAGCGATGATCTTCTGCGTCTCGGTCTCAGGCACACCGGCGAAATCGCGGGTGATGACTTCCTGCGAGCGTGGCCAGGTGGAGTCAGAGTGAGGAAAGTCCGAGGCCCACATGAGGTTACCGACACCGATGAACTCGCGGTTCAATACGCCGACGCGGTCATCTTGGAAAGTGGCGTGTACCTGCCGCTTGAAGTAGAAACTTGGTGGTTCGGGAATTACGGTAGTCTTTTCCAGATAACGATACTTCTCATAGGCATGATCCATGCGCTGGAGATAATGACCAATCCAACCGATATCGTTCTCTGCCGAAACAATTTGCAGGCGCGGGAAGCGCTCCAACACACCGCCAAAGATCAAATCGCTCAGCGAGCGTTCGATGGCATGGGGTAGAGAGGGGTAACTCTTCATCACACTGGAACCAATACCGCTGCCTTTACGGCCAGTGAGAATGTGCAAAGAAAGTGACATACCTCTATCCTGGGCAGTGGCCCACAAAGGATCCCAGACCGGGTTGTCATAGGTGCGATCTTCCGGTGGAATTCCCCAGATCAGCCCACCTTTCAGTCCCATAGCAGCGCAGCGTTGCACTTCGCCGACAGCGGCCTGGACGTCGTCCATGGGGATCAACGCGATACCGGCGAAGCGCCGCGGGTCGTGGCGACAGAATGCTGCCAGCCAATCGTTATAGGCACGGAAACTGGCTGCGCGCAAACCGCCATCCTCAATGCCGTACAGCAACATACCCAGGCTGGTGTAGAGGACTTCACCCTGCACTCCATCGATTTCTTGATCCTTGATGCGTTGTACCGGATCCCAGGACCCAGGCCGTACGCCCGGGTACCCTTTTGACATCTTGTCTGAGTACTCGCGGGGATCCACTCCAGCCACCGCGAAGGCGGATACGGCAAACGGTTGGAGCCCTTCGCACACAAAGAAGTCTCCTGTGATACCGTTAGCTTCTTTCACCACGTGGGGAGCACGGTCCCGATAGCGTGCGTCGATGCGCGAGGTCCATACATCCGCGGGCTCGACCACGTGGGAATCAGCAGAAAGGACTTTGTTTAGACTCATGTTGTCCTCCTTTCGTCACCTTCGACAAGCCTGTCTTGAGCGGAGTCGAAGGGCTCAGGGTAAATGGATCTGTACACTAGACTTTCTAGCCGGTCGAGCTTAGGCAAGCTCAGCCCGAACGGAGGTTGCACAGCAGACGGTTGATACTTTCCGTGACTCTATCGCCGGAGGGAGAGAGGGTCAAGGTTGAGGGAAAGAGCTAGGGCTCGGTTTTGTCTTGCTCTTCGCTCTCAAGCTGCAGCGTGGCGAGGGTCTGAAAAGCTGCGGCTTGATCCGCGCTCTTCTTACTCGAGCCTTCGCCGCGGCCGTACAGTTTGCCAGCAATCGAGACCTGACTGATGAACAGACGCTGGTGATCTGGTCCTTTTGCTTCAACCACGGTGTACACGGGTATTTCTCTAAAAATCTTCTGGGAAATTTCTTGTAAACGAGTTTTGCCATCAAACAGGACCGCGCGTGACTTTTCTTCGAGTTCGTCGGCGAAGTGCCGGGAGACCAATTCATAGGCTGGGGTGAAGCCACCATCAAGATAGACCGCGCCCAGGACCGCCTCATAGGCCGAGGCCAAGATAGAAGGCTTCTTGCGTCCGCCACTCCGCTCTTCGCCGCCACCGAGACGGAGCCATTGCCCCAAGGACAATGCCGCAGCTTTAGTGGCCAGCACTCCAGCGTTGACCAACGAAGCCCGCATCTTCGAGAGGTCACCCTCACTGGCCTGGGGGAACCGCCGCATCAGCAGGTCGCTCATGGCCAGGCCGAGCACCGAGTCTCCGAGAAATTCGAGCTTCTCATTATGATCTTCGCCTGGCCGCAGATGAGATGAGCGATGAGTGAGCGCAAGGCTCAGGAGTTCTTTTCGCTGAAAGGAGTAGCGGAGGATGGCTTCAAACGAAGCAAGCTCGGACATAAGAAAGTTAAGAGTGAAGAATGAAAAGTGAAAAGTGAAAAGAAAGGTTGACTAATTCTTCACTCATGACTCTTCACGCTTTAGTATTTCCCCCCACAGCGTCTCGCCGTTCGTACGCGTGATGGTGACGGGTATTTCACGATTCATGTATTCGTCACCCCCGGTCGCCAGGATTCGTAGATAGTTCCGACTGTACCCCTTGAGCATGTTACTGGCTTTGTCACGGGTGTGCTCAAACAGGACAGGGAGGGTATGACCGACGAAGCTCCGCGCGAACGCCGCCTTTTTCTGTTCTCCCAGTTTACGCACTTGGCGCGCCCGCAGATCGATGACTGGTTGTGGTACTTTATCGGAAAACTTGGCGGCGGTGGTGCCATTGCGCACTGAGTAAGGAAATACAT
>JACQEL010000299.1 GCA_016200595.1 Deltaproteobacteria bacterium | reverse complement strand
ATTGTTTAAGAGGTTGTAGGAGTGAATAATTATTCGCCCCTACGGATGTACCCAATAGCACATCCAGAAACTCTTCCGCTTCTTCACGTCCCAACGGCGCTAACCGCAGTTGCGTGTAATACGTCTTCTGCCCCCACTCGTGGCGATACTCCGGACGGTAGTTGGTCAGCAGCAGCAGTTTGGCGCTGGCCACGCTCTCACTGAGCACGTCCAAGAAGCCTTGCGTCTCCCCGTCAATCCAGTGCAAGTCTTCAAAGATCAGCACCAGCGGCTGGTTGAGACTCTCCCGCAGGAACAGCTTCTTGAGCGCCTCGAACGTGCGGCGTCGGCGAATCTGCGCGTCCATCTGTTGTAACGGCGATGGTTGTTCTTCAATGCCGAGCAAGGCAAACAGATAGGGCAGCGTGTCTTCCAGGCTGCGATCAAGCATGAGCGCTTTGCCGGCGACCTTCTCCCGTCGCTTGCGTTCGTCATGTTCAGCCTTAATGTCAAAGTAACTCTTGAGCAACTCGATTACTGGCAAGTACGCCGTCGCTTTGCTATGCGACACTGAATAGGCTTCCAGCACCAGACAACCACCGAGCGAGAGCAGCTTGAACTCATAGAACAACCGGGATTTGCCTAATCCCGGCTCGCCCATCACCCCGACGATTTGCCCCTGGCCGGCTTTGGCTTGCTCCAGGGCGTGGTTAAGTTGCTCCAGTTCACTGTGGCGACCAATGAACCGCGTCAACCCATAGCGACTGGCGCTCACTTGCAAGCGCGTGCGGAGTTGTCCGAGACCGAGCAGCTCGTAGATGTTGAGGGCATCGGTTACGCCTTTGATCTGCGTTGCGCCTAAATCTTTGAAGGCAAAGTAGCCATCGGTCAGGCGATGGGTATAGGCAGAGACGACGATGGAACCAGGAGTAGCCAACTGCTCCATGCGCGCCGTGAGATTCGTCGAATGCCCGACGGGCACATAATCGGCGTGCAAGTCATCTTTGCGAATCGAGCGCAGCACCACTTCCCCCGTGTTCAATCCGACGCGCATTAACAGTGGCGGATAGCCTTTGGCGCGCAGTGTGTCCGCATACCGCTGCATCGTGTCTTGCATGCGCAGCGCCGCATAGAGGGCGCGTTGGGGATGATCTTCATGCGCCAGCGGCGCACCGAACAGGGCAAAAATGCCATCGCCCAACGCTTGGGCGACAAAACCATCATACTGATGCACGGCATCCATCATCAGCTGCAGCGCCGGATCAATCACCGTCCGCGCTTCTTCGGGATCCAGCCCTTCAATCAACGCTGTCGAGCCTTTGAGATCGGCAAACAAGGCCGTGATCGTCTTGCGCTCGCCGTCGGTCACCGTCACCGCGCGGATCCGGTCGGCCAGATGCGCAGGGGTGTAGGTTATTGGAGGTTGGGGAGGAGGAGTTGGGGATTGGGAAGGACTCGGCACTCGGGACTCCGCACTCGGTACTGGCGTAGCGCCCGTCCACACCAACATCTTCCCGTCTTTATCAACAGCCAGTTCTCGTGCCTCAATCAATTCTTCCTTCAGAGCCTCAAGCTGCTCTTCGTTCAGGTCAAACTCTAACTTGAGCGCCCGGTAAGTGAGTCGCTGCGATTCCTGGAGGAGCGCTACCGCTTGTTTGACGATCTCCGAGAATTTCATCACCCCTCCGCCAGCTCAGCCAAGAGCGTTTTTGCCTCTTGTAAATCTTGGGTGTCAAAGCCTTCCGTGAACCAGCCATAGATCTCCGCCAACCTCTGCCGAGCTGCTTCCTTCTTTCCCAGCTGGCGCCACAGTCGCGCCAGACTCATCACCACGCGCAGTTCGAGTGATTTGGCTTGTTGCTTCTGCGCAACTTCAATCGCTTTCTGAAAACATGTCTCCGCCTCTTCTGTCTTCTCCCTCAAGCCTTCAGCCTGTGGCCTTAAGCCTTCCTGCACGAGCAGGAGTTCCCCTTTGACCCGCCACACCTCCGCCTCATAAAGCCGCTCATCATTCTTTTCCACTAGCTTTAGCGCCTCGGCTATCGTCGCCAAGCCATCGTCCACCTGTCCTACTCCTCCATACCCCCTGGCTAGCCAGGCGAGATAAAGAGTCCTCCATGTTTCACCTTCCCACACTAGGCCTTGCTGTATCTGGGCGATTCCCTCTGCCCACTGCTTTTGCACGTTCAGCAACGCTACACCCCGTAAGGCAGTGCCCACTCCCAAGAAAGAAGGAAACCCGTGCTCGCTCGACAGTGCCACCAGCGCATCCGCATGCTCCTGGATGAGGTGTCCGTCCCCACGCTCGCTATGCAACACCGCGGTCCAGGTCAAGGCACACGCGAGACTATGGGGATGCCTCAGCTCTTGCGCCAGGTGGAGCGCCTCGTACACCCGCGTCAGGGCCTGCTCGGGATACCCCAGAACCCACAGCGTCAGGGCCGTATAGTCCAGACTCAAAACCTTCGGATTGAGACCGGCGTAGAGGGGAGTCAACGCATGGTGCTGGGGCTGATAGAGCGCCATGCTCTGCTCCAGCACCGCCCGGGCGCGGACCAACTCCCCGCGCAACAGGAAGGTGCTCCCTACGGCATAGTGCGCTTCGCAGAGCATACCGGCCTCATGCGCCTGTTCCGCCAACTGCAGGCACTCCTCGGCCAGCGTCTGCGCCATAGGTATCTCGCCCCGGTCCCGGTGAAACGCCCAGAGGCCCCACAGCACGGGAAACCGCTGTGGAGTGTCGCCGAGCTGGTCACACAACGTCCGGGCCCGAGTGTAGTGAGGTTCCAAGGCCGGCGCAGCCCACCCCTGAATGGCTATCAACGGCGTTCCCAGCGCCAGGCGCAAGGTAAGTTCCTGTGCGACCCGCTCCGGTGTCTCCGGACACGTCAGGAGCAACTCCAGCGCCGCTGTGAGCTGGTCTATCCCCTCGGCATTGGCCGAACGTTGTACCGCTTGCTGGCCCGCCAGGTGGAGATAGTGAATAGCTTTCTCGGCGTTATCGCTCCGTCGGTAGTGATGCGCGAGGTCGCTGTAGTGCTCGGACAACGTCGCGGCGTACAACGCTTCCACCGCCTGGCCGATGCGCTCGTGCAAGAGCTTGCGTTGCTCCTGCAGCACCGTGCCGTACGCCACCTCCTGCGTCAGCGCATGCTTGAAGATGTATTCACTCTCGGGAAAGGCCGGCTGCTCGTAGAGAAACTCTTTGTGTTGGAGTGAAGCGAGCAGTCGATGCAACTCAGCTTCCGGTTGCGCGATGACTTGGCGGATCAGACTCACAGGGAATTGGCGACCAATGACGGACAACTGTTGCAGTAGCGCCTTCTCGTCTGGCGCCAGGCGGTCGATACGGGCAGCCAGGATGCCTTGCACAGTAGCGGGAATGTGTAGGGGCGACCCTTGTGGTCGCCCGATGTGGGAAGGTACAAGACCTGCCCCTCCAGCGTCGCGCACGAGCACGCCCTGTTCCACTAGCTCTTGGACAATCTCCTCCATGAAAAACGGCGTGCCTTGGGTCTTTTCTAGGATGAGTTGTTTCAATGATTGTAGGGGCGACCCTTGTGGTCGCTCGGCGCGGGTAGGCACAAGGCCTGCCCCTCCAGTTGTGCCCAACAATGTGTCCAGGAATTCCTCCGCTTCCGCTGTCCCCAACGGCGCCAACCGCAACTGCGTGTAATACGTCTTCTGCCACCATTCATGCCGATACTCCGGGCGGTAGTTGGTGAGCAAGAGAATCTTGGCGCTGGCCACACTCTCACTGAGCACATCCAGAAACCCTTGCGTCTCGCCATCGATCCAATGCAAATCTTCAAAGATCAACACCAAGGGTTGATTGAGACTCTCTCTGAGGAACAGCTTCTTGAGGGCCTCGAACGTGCGGCGTCTTCTGATCTGCGGGTCCATCTGCGCCAACGGTGACGGCTGCTCTTCGATGCCGAGCAAGGCAAACAGATAGGGCAGCGTGTCTTCCAAACTGCGGTCGAGCATCAGCACTTTGCCGCCGACTTTCTCTCGCCGTGTTCGCTCGTCATCCTGTGACTCAAGCCGGAAGTAACTCTTGAGCAGCTCAATCACCGGCAAGTACGCCGTGGCTTTGCCATGCGACACGGAGTACGCTTCCAACACCAGACAGCCGCCGAGCGAGAGCAGCTTGAATTCATGAAACAACCGCGATTTCCCCAAGCCCGGCTCACCCATCGTGCCCACGATTTGTCCCTGGCCGCCCTTGGCTTGCGCCAGCGCTTGGGTGAGCTGTTCCATCTCGCTGTGGCGCCCAACAAAGCGCGTCAACCCATAACGACTGGCGCTCACTTGCAAGCGCGTGCGTAACTGCCCCAGTCCTTGCACTTCATAGATATGGAGCGGCTCTTCCACGCCTTTGATTTGTGTGGGTCCTAAATCCTTGAAGGCAAAATAGCCGTCGGTCAGCCGGTGGGTATAGGCCGAGACGACGATGGAGCCGGGCGTCGCCAACTGCTCCATGCGGGCCGCCAGATTGGTGGAATGCCCAACCGGCACGTAGTCGGTATGCAGGTCATCTTTGCGAATGGAACGTACCACCACTTCCCCGGTGTTCACCCCCACCCGCATGAGTAACGGCGGATACCCCTTCTGGCGCAACGTCTCACCATAGCGGCGCATGGCGTCCTGCATGCGCAGGGCGGCGTACAAGGCCCGCTGGGGATGATCTTCATGGGCGATGGGGGCACCAAAGAGGGCGAAGATGCCATCGCCCAGCGCTTGGGCCACATAGCCCTCATAGCGATGCACGGCGTCCATCATGAGCTGTAAGGCCGGATCAATAATGGAACGTGCTTCTTCCGGATCAAGGCCTTCAATCAACGCCGTCGAGCCTTTGAGATCGGCAAATAAAGCCGTGATCGTCTTGCGCTCACCGTCGGTTCCGCCGCGCGCTTCCAACGCGGCTTGTTCCGCACGGATACGTTCGGCTAAGTGTTGGGGGGTATAGCTCACAGGAGAGGGGGCTGGTGTAGGCGCAGTGGTAGTTGGAGAGGCGGGAGCGTTCTCCCCCGCCCAGACTAAAATTCTCCCATTCTCATCCGTCGCGACCTGTTCGGCTTCAATCAGCTCGGCCTTCAGGTCGTCCAGATACGCATCATCTATGTCAAAACGCCGCTTCAATGCCTGGTAGGACAGCCGTTGCCGCTGCCGCAGGAGTTCCCGCACCTGGTCCAGCACTTCATCGAAGGTCATAGTTGCCCTGCTGCGGTGCGCTCCGCGAGGTAGCGAAAGACCGTTCTGGGATGAATCCCCAGCGCGGTGGCAATTTCTGGAGCGGTGAGTCCACGGGCACGCAGACGCTGTGCACGGGCGGGCTGGACTTTCGTCGTCCCTTTCACGCGGCCGCGGTAGACGCCCTTGCGCTTCGCCGCGGCAATCCCGGCGGCTTGCCGTTCACGGCGATATTCATGTTCAATCTCTGCCAAGCCAAACATGACACTGGCGATCATACGGCCCACCGCTCCAGTGAGGTCAATCTGCTGGGTGATCGAGACCACCCGAACGCCTTGTTCACACTATTGGGCGAGAAGATTGATACCCTCGTGTTGCCGTCGCGACAGGCGGTCCAGTTTCCAGACCACGACGGTTTTCACCGTCCCCGCGAAGATGACCTTTTGGAGGCGGTCGAAGGCAGGGCGCTTGAGCGTCGTCCCACTCTCCTTATCCACAAACCACTGCACCTGCCGCAGCGAGATGTGGTGGTTGCGTAACCAACGGGTGATCTCCGCCTTCTGGCTATCGTGTTTCTGGTCACGAGACGACACGCGGCAATAACTGGCAATCATTGGTCCTTCCGGTCCGTGCTAGGTAGAGTATACCCCACCTAGCAGGCTTTGCCCGAGAAAAAAACCCTGAGGAATCAAAGGCTCGGCAGCGCGCATTCCGAGAAGACCCTATTTGTCACGGACGCGCCTCGTCAATCGGTGCTGCCAGCAAAGGAAAGAGATCGCATGCACGGATACTTCTTAAGTGATAACGAGCGGGAGCAACACCAACGCTTTCCGGCGGAGATTCCCTCCCGCGATGTCTCCGACTACTTCACGTTATCTGCCGCGGACCGGCGCCGAGTGAATCGACAACGAGGCGCCCACAACCGGTTAGGGTTTGCCCTCCAACTCTGTGCGCTCCGCTATCTGGGCTTCGCGCCACATGAGCTGACCAGCGCTCCCGCGAGTGTGGTCATGTTTGTGGCCGACCAACTCCAAGTCTCACCGACATGTCTGTCCACGTATGGGCAGCGCGCCCACACCCGCACCGACCATCTGCAGGAGATTCTCGACTCGATGGGATACCGGAAAGCTACACCGGCAGACTGGGGTCACTTGAGAAGCTGGTTGAGGGAGCGGGCATTGGAACATGATAACCCAACGCTGCTCCTCCAGCTCGCCTGTGAGAAGTTGCAGCGAGAGAAAATTGTCCGACCCGGTATCACCCGGCTGGAGCGCCTCGTACTCCAGGTTCGGCAGGACGGGCAAGCGGAAATCTACCAGCGCCTCAGCCCATGGCTGATAGCAGATCGGAGGCAGCTCTTGGACCAGCTCCTTATCGTTGACCCAGAATTACGTCGGACTCCGCTCACCTGGCTACGCCAAGCTGCCAGCGCCAATTCCCCGCCAGCGATCATGAACGCGCTGAAGAAACTGACCTACCTCAGACAGATGCCGCTGGAGAATGTCTCCATGCTGAATCCGAACCGCCTGAAGCTCCTCGCCCAGATTGGCCGGCGGTCTACTCCTCCTGCACTCCAACGGCTACCGGAAGAACGGCGGTATCCTATTTTGCTGGCATTCTGGCACCAAACCCTGGTGGAGACCACCGATGAAGCGTTAGACCTCTTTGACCGCTGTTTGGCGGAGACCGAGGCGCGGGCCAGCCGCGACTTGGTGGAATTTCGGACCACTGTCGCACGCGCGACCAACGAGAAGGTACGGCTCTTTGGTGAGGTAGGACGAGTCGTCCTCGATACTACGATTCGCGATACTACCCTGCGTCGTGCGATTTACCAACGCATCTCCCGCGAGCATCTTCAGCGCGCGGTGGACGAAGCCGAGAAGATTGCCCGGCCCGACGATGACAATTACTTTGATTTCTTGGAGACCCGCTATGCCTATTTGCGTCAATTCGTTCACTCCTTTTTAGCAGGGTTCTTCTTCCACTCCAACATTCCAGCCGACCCGCTGCTCAAAGCAGTGACCGTGCTCCAGGACCTCAATGCCACCCGTCACCGAGGCGTCCCCGATGACGCCCCACTGGAGTGTCTCCCACGGAAATGGTTGCCGTATGTGGTGGCCCGCGACGGCCGTATCGACCGACATTACTATGAACTGGGGGTGCTGTGGGAACTCCGCAATGCGTTACGAGCAGGGAACATCTGGCTGGAGTCGAGTCGGCGCTACGCCAACCCTGAAACCTACCTGATTCCCAAGGAACGCTGGCCACAGGTTCGGCCTGAAGTGTGTCAGCAGGTCCAACTCCCCGAAGACAACACCACACGCTTAGCCGAACGAGAACAGGAACTCTCTGTACTCTTCGAGCGCGTTGACCCACTGTTAGTACAGGGGGGCAAGGCTCGGATGGAAAAAAGTAAGCTGGTCCTCTCCCCCTTGGAAGCGGAAGACCTACCGGCTAGTGCGGTGGAGCTCGCACGCCTGATTGATGAACGCCTGCCCTATGTGGAGCTGAGTGAACTACTCATCGAAGTCGACCGCTGGACAGGTTTTAGCCAATGTTTTGAGCATGTGGCCGGCAGCGAGCCCCGAAGTACGGACCTGCAGCGACGGCTCTATGCCGTACTCCTTGGCCAAGGATGTAATATCGGGCTCACGCGCATGGCCCGCATTGCCGAGACGCCTCATCACCAGTTGGTGTGGTGCAACACCTGGTATGTCCGCGAAGAAACGCTGAAAGCTGCTACCACCACGCTCGTCAACTTCCACTACCATCAGCCGCTGAGTCGGTATTGGGGCGGCGGGACGTTGTCTTCCTCGGATGGACAGCGCTTTCCTGTCTCTGGGAAGGTACGCCATGCGACCGCCTTACCACGCTACTTTGGCTATGGTCGGGGTGTCACTTTTTACACTTGGACGTCAGACCAGTTCTCGCAGTATGGGACGAAAGTCATCCCGGCCACCGTGCGTGATGCAACCTATGTCCTGGATGAGATTCTGGACAATGAGACGGAGCTATCGCTGGTTGAACATACGACCGATACGGCGGGCTACACCGAAATCGTGTTTGCGTTATTCGATTTGCTGGGCCTGCAGTTCTCTCCGCGTATCCGGGATATTGGGGGGCAGCAGCTCTATGGGCTCGACCGCGCATCGACATACCCGCATCTGCGACCTCTGCTGAAGGGCCGGATTAAACGCGCGCTCATTCTCTCACGCTGGGATGACATGGTACGGGTTGCGGGGTCGCTCAGGCTGGGCTGGGTCACGGCGTCTCTGTTGCTCTCGAAGTTGCAAGCGTATCCGCGGCGCAATGCGCTGAGCGTGGCCTTACAAGAGTATGGGCGGCTGATTAAGACGCTCTTTATCCTCCGCTATTTGGAGGATGAGACGTATCGTCGGCGTATTAACACGCAGCTCAATAAAGGTGAGGCGCTGCATGCCTTGCGTGAATTTCTCTTCTTTGCCAACAAGGGCACGATTCGCCGCAAGCAGGAAGAGGAACAAACCCATCAAGCTGGCTGTCTCAATCTGCTCACGAATGCGGTGGTCGCGTGGAACACGGTGTATATGGCCGCGGCGATTGCCCAGCTCCAAGCGGACGGGTATCTGGTGCGCGATGAAGATATCGCTCATCTCTCCCCGGCGCGTTACGAGCATATCAACCCGTATGGGAAATATAGTTTTGAGGTCGATGCCCTGCGTGGAAAAACCCGCCTGCGGCCGCTCCGTACCCCCGGATGAGCCGCTTAGCGACGTTTTTTTCACGGTTGCACTAAGAACCCCTAGTCGAGCTTGGCCTGCAAGGGCGAGTCCGCGGTGACGGGCACGGGTGGGGGGGCAATGTCTAGGGCAAATGGGGCGCAGGCAGCGACCAACCGCGGATCGGCGCGGGGATCGGTCTTCAAGACTCGGTTGGGATCGCCGAGACGGCCGGGTAAGAGGGGGAGCTCGCTGAGGTTTGGTGTGGAGGTCGTCATTTTCTTTCTCCTTCCTGATTGCCAATTACGTAGAAAACATGGACCCAAGGGGTAACTCGTGAGTTTACGGCCACCTCACCGGCAGGATATCCCGATAGGGAAATTCCCCGGCATCTAAAAAGAAGCTGGTACACTATCTTCTCGTTTCATCAAGTTTGTCAAGCCTTTGCTCAACCGTACCACTGCTAGAGGGAAAACCCACCAAGATGTGGGTTTTCCCTCTAGGTCTCGGGCTTCGCTTAGCGCGAGGAACGCCTTGTTAGGCGCGCGTCTTTCAGCACTGCACCCCTAGTGCTCCTTCCCTGCTCCCTCCCTCAGGCCCTTGAAACGCCAGCTACGACTACCGGCTCCACGCCTACCTCCCAGGCTCGATATGGCCCCAAGCGCGTCATCAACCCGGCGGCTGTCAAGGCTGCCATGACAAACGTGCCCAGCACCAGCCTGTACGATCCCGTGGCATCGAAGCCTGCTCCCATGAGCAGAGGGCCGATCACCCCGCCCAGGGTAAAGAGGGCAAAGGTATAGCTATAAATCTCACCAAAGGCACGCAAGCCAAAATAGCGGCTGACCATGTAGGGCATCACGTCCAATTCTGCTCCCACTCCCAAGCCCACGAGCATCACGGCCATCAACACCACACCTCCCGCCATGCCACTCCACAAGAGGAACAGCCCCAGCGCAAATCCGCAAAAGAAGCACACGGCAACGTAGGGAGCAAAGCAGCGGTCAAGCAAATATCCAATCCCTACCTTTCCGATAAGCCCCGCCACGGCAGGCAGCGAAGCGACCAGGGCCGCGCTCTGAGTAGAGAACCCCCGATCGGTGAGCAACGGCACCAAGTGAATGACACACCCATGGAAACACACCGAGATTAGGAAAAAGGTGCCGCCCATGAGCCAAAAGGTCCCGGTCTGCCTCGCCTCCTGGAAGCTCACCCCGTCCTCTGGGCTGCGCTGTTTTGCCACCTCCGCTTGCTCAATGCTCTCACCGTCGGGTTCTAATCCCATCATCTGGGGTGACTCCTTCAGCAGCAGCATGACCACTGGGATGGTGATTCCCATGACCATGAGGCCCAGGATCTCGTAGGTGCGGCGCCAGCCTACCGCAGCGATAAGGGTCTGTGCCAAGGGGGGCATGAGCGACGCGCTCGCGGAGAAAGTGGCCGCCGCCAGTCCTAAGGCCAAGCCGCGCTTGCGATCAAACCAGCGAGAGATCACTTTCGTATAGGGCACCAGGGCCGTTCCGCTCCCCACCACCCCCAGGAACAGGTAAACGGCATAGAAGTGCCAGAGATGAGCCGAAAGGACAGAGAGGGAGAGGACGCCCAGGCCAAACAGCAGCACTGCCGGTACGATCACCTTGCGGGCACCCAAGCGGTCCACCAAGCGACCAATGAGGGGCATGGTTATGGTGAGCCCCAAGGTAAAGAGAGAAAAGGCCAGCGAGAGTTGGGTCCGGCTCCAGCCAAACTCTTGGCTCAAAGGTTTGAGAAACACCCCAAAGGTGGGAACGATGAGGGGACCAGCATGGAGAGCCAGTCCGACGCCTGCGGCCAACACGACCCACCAGCCGTAGAAAACTTTACCACTCGTTCGCCTGGCTGTTGTCATAAGCAGTTCCCCTGAAGCACAATCACTTCGATATGAGGCCTGTTGCGAAAGCCTCTTGCCGTGCCTTCTCACGTGGCAAGATCCTCTCGCAACAGGGAGAGGAAAAGCGACAAGACCTGAGGGTTTTCTCCTCGTCGGTCTTACAGTTGCTTCCTTTTGTTCACCTCCGCCGCACGGACACACGGAAGGGGGTCCCCAATCCCCGGCTCTCAGCGTGAGCCACCGTCGTTCTTACGAGCTGCGGCGCGTCTGCGGCGCGGAGGGAGGTGGAAGGACGCCCTAGTTTAATGAAGCTCCAAGTCCCGTCGTAGAGCCCCCGCTTGACCGCGGAAGTCATATCAACGTTCGGCGGTCACTCGCCGCGGCCAGCACGAGTCTTTTCACGTTTCTTCTGAATCGCAACAGGGCCGCGGGCGAGGGCAGCGCCTTTGTTAGGCGTGGCTCTCATTAACTTTCTTTCTACTTGTTCTAAGGAAGTGGTTTGCCCTGCCCGAATTTCCTTCCTTGCCATTTCAATAATTCTTAAGAACTCCGGGTTGGTGCTCAGCGCCAGCGATTCCCGATCAACCTTCCGGAGTGAGACTAGCATCGCCACGGGTCGTTTCTTTTCAGTGAAGACCAACGGCTCTTCCCCCCCTGCTTCAGCAACCTCCACAAAGGGTTGCAATTCTTTTGGCAACGGTATCGCCTTCATAAGACTATTTCCTTCCCAGCGATAAACAGGCGATTGCCTCTTTTAATCCCGACGGCGAGAATATTGACGAGGTCTGCTTCGTCTACATCCTCCTCATAAAAGATTCGTACCCCCCCGACTCGTAATTCCCACGGAGCCGGAGGGTTCGGGCGGCGTGGCTTTCTATTCCGTGTTTCCCGAAACGGTTCATAGCGTAATTGAACCTTAGCAGGGGCCGCGTCACCTGGAGCGGGGTGGTGTACGCCCGGCAGGGGCGTGAGTGTGGGGGTACAAGTTCCCTGGAGGAGGTTCACCTTCATGAAGCGCAAGATACCGGAAGAGAACTACGAGTCCAAGGCACCGGCGACCCCGCGAGGTGGGGGCTGTTGGTGGGACCTCCACCCCCAACCCCCCTTCGGCCGTTTTCAGCGCCCCGTTCTCATATCCATTGCGATATCCTCGCTCGCTGGTGCGCCGCTCGTACCGCTCTCGCCCCACCGCCTGCGCTTGTTCCTCTTCCACCGCCTCTTGCCACACGCGCTCGGTCGAGAGACGCACTAACGGGCTCAATAATTCCTCGCCACTCTGCGCGTCGAGCTGCCCCGGTACTAACGCCTAGCTCTCCTGGGCTTTCCGTTCACTCGGTGCTCTTCTCTTCTCCAGTCGGGAGTCCACCTGCTGGGAGGGCGTAATCTTGCTCGTCACCTGATTACTTATCCCGGAAGTGCCTCCCGTCTACTCCCCGCCTTTTACAGGAACTTTAGACCATGCCCCCTCCTCGTGCGCTGTCGCAGGCATTCCCCCCCGCCTAGTCCGTTTCCGTGGTACGCCCCTTTCCAGGACTCCCACCAGGGCTCCCGTAGTACGGCGTCCTCCCGTCGGGGCCTAGACGCCAGATTTATCAAGCCCGTCCCCGTGTGGATGGAGGACTGTGGGGTGGTGTGCCCACTCGTCCCCAACGTACCACCGCTCCTATCCGGTGCCTGTTCGTCGCCCCGCCCCTGCGCTCCCCGCTTCCTTCCGCCCCCCCTCACGGGCAATGGTGTTAAGTTAAGCCAGCACCCGCTTTCCATACTTGGCAAAGCGGAGTCGATGGGCGGCGGAACGTTTTTT
>JACQEL010000298.1 GCA_016200595.1 Deltaproteobacteria bacterium | reverse complement strand
TGCCGTATTCGGAAGGGAGGTCGAGGTTGTGCCCTAGCTCACCCGCTTCGACCCAGTCCTTGAACTCGGTGAACTTGCGGAAGTCCACGATGATACACTTGTCGTGCGGTTCGTCGCCGCGGAACTCGACGGTATGCCAGACGGTGTAACGGAGGCCGCGAGTGGACTCATCGCGCCCGGTGGCGAAAAGTTGATCGTCGAGAAGCTCCGTGTAGGAGTCGAATTCATCGGGGCGTTTGGCCTCAATGATCATAAAAGTTTGGGGTTTCTTGCCGCGCTTGTCGTGGATGCGGACGTCGATCTGTGCTTTGGTTGGCGAGGGGCGGCCAATGGTGTAGGTGTGTTCGATGTCGAGACAGTCGGCGGGGTATTTGAAGAGACGGATGAGGCGGACAACGAGCCAAGCGCGGACATATTCCTCATCCTTCAGGCGGGTGACGTTTTCGCCCAACGTGACCCCGCTATCTCTCCGGTATGCGATGCTGCCACCGGTGAAGTCGGCGTTCGGCGTGAGGATGACAATCTCTCCCTTTGGATCGAGCCGCTGGATTTGTTCTGCGAGCGTCCTTTTCTGACCGGCGGTTAGTTTTTCCATAGTTCGATTGGGTCAATGTTCGGGTCTGAAGAGAGGCCGCAAGTCGCCGAAAACACGCCGGACTGTAGCACCTTCGTCGAGCAGATTTCAAGCAGAAGGTCGTCCTTGTTAGACCGATTCGTTTTTCATATAGGTCATTGCAATATCGCTGTTCACCTGGTTCGACACAGTTCACCAGTGGCTCATGCGGTTCTCAGAAAAACCCTTTGACGCTTACGTCCCCATAGACTAGGGTAGAAAAATCAAAGGAGCGTCGTGACAATGTCCGTCACCCAAGTACCTTCTCACGTCAGCGCTGAGCACGCGATCACAGTGGTGAAACGGTTATCTCCTACCGAACTTCGCAAGTTTAAGCGGCAATTTATTCAGTGGCAGAAGCAGAACCAGCAACAGATGGAGGAGGAAGCGATGTTGTTAGCCTGCATTGAGAAAAATTCCCGCTTGCCTGCTGGGCAACAGCGACGTTTTAACCGTTTACGGCATAAGCGCCAAGCAGAAACGCTGACTCAAGGAGAGGAAGCGGAGCTACAGGCGCTTTGGCAGCAGGTGGAGCAAATGAATGTTGCGTGCTTAGAGGCATTGACCACACTCGCGCAACGACGCGGCGTCAACATCAAAACGCTCATGCGCCAATTGGGATTGGCAGAGCGCAGGGATGTTTTCTAGACGTCCTTCGCGTAAGCTCAGCCGGCTGATCGCAGACCGTGCGCAGTGGCGGTGTGAATACTGTCGCAGCCCAGCGGCGTTCTCCACGCAGCCATTCGAGGTAGACCATATCATTCCCCGCAGCAAAAACGGTCTGACTGTTCCGGAGAACTTGGCCTTCTCTTGTGGCTGCAACAGCTACAAAGGAGACAAAACCCACGTACGCGACCCGCAAACGGGATATGTTGTCTCTCTCTTCCATCCGCGCCGGCAGCGTTGGTCACGGCACTTTACCTGGAGCGAAGAGTTCCTGCTTATCGTCGGGAGGACTGCAATAGGACGAGCGACTGTGGAGGCACTGCACCTAAATCGGCCCGAACTACTCAACTTGCGCCGTATCCTTCGCACCGCTGGGGGACATCCTCCTGCGGGGGAGTAAAGTCATACCGATTCATGCACAGTTATGGCCTAGACGCGACACTGTAAAAGCATGAAGCCGCGCTAGCGCGGCTGCGAGCGCCACTGTTTGTACTTGTGGGAAAACTCTTCTTTCTGATCGGAGTTCATGCCGCGATAGCGATCATAATTGCGCCGGATGCGCTCTTGCTCATCGGAGGGAAGCTGCTGCCAGCGATGATACTGTTCTTCGATGCCGCGTTGCTTGTCGGGCGGGAGCTTCTGGAAACGGCGGTAATTTTCTAGGGCACGAGAACGCTCTTGCGGCGAGAGTTCGTACCAGCTCTGAGCGATCGCCTCGCGCAGGGCTGGCGCAAAACTCTGTGCTCGCCCTGGCGTGCTGAGGAATCCGAGTTCTAAGGTGCTAGTGAACACCACACCGACCAAGGTTTTCGCGAGCAGAGATTTCAGGGTTGCTTTAACCACGGGCGTGTTCGTCCCCTTCAACAGGCAGTTCAAGGACTGCTTCAAGGTTTTCGAGCTGATCCATTTTTTGCAGGAGTGGATACTGAACGAAGAAGCTTGGGTCCTTGAGAAGCTCAGGAGGAAGATTTTCTTCGCTTGCCAACTCGGTGTCATGCTCCCCTGGAAGTTGCACGGCCGCAATTTCGTCGAAATGGTTTAGCTTGTCTAAATCACCGAGAAATCCATAGTCCACAAAGAGTCCAGGCTCCTTGGCGACTGGAGCGGGAACCTCAGTCGCAACCTTAACAGCCGGCTGAGTTGGAGGGGTCGGAGTCATTGTGGGGCGGCTAGTAAGCATATAGCTGAGAAAAACAAGCAGGCTGGCAGCTCCAGCTAAAGCTGGGGTCCATTGCCAACTAGGAAATCCTTCACGCAACTCACGCCACCAGCGGGCCAATCGGCTTTCTGGTTCTTCCTGGCTACTTTGCCCTTCCTGCTCAAGACGACGCCAAAAGGCGGCGGCGAAGTCAGGAGACGGCGTGATCCGCTCCAGGTTGATCAGCATCTGATCAACGCGTGCTAACTGCTTCTCCTCACGCGTGCAGGTCGGACAGGTATTGAGATGAGCGGTGACACGGGCCCGGTCCTGCTCCGACAACTCGCCGTCGCGGTAGGCAACTAAGTGGGTTTTGATCGTTTCACAGATCATAAGTATCCAGCATGTCCCGCAGTCCTTCTTTCAGGCTCTGCGTCGCACGAAACACTAAACTTTTGACCGCCTTCTCGGTTGAACCGAGCACCTCAGCGACTTCCTGGTATGACATTCCTTCCATACGGCTCAGTAACAAAGCAGTTCGCTGGCTCTCTGGTATCCGGTCTAAAATCCGCTGTATTCTATCGGCAGCTTCCTTCGCTGCCAAGATGTCCTCGCCCTTGGAGGAGGTGGTATCGGGAAGATTGCGTTCCCGCTCATCTCCCTCAGAGTCATTGGGTAGGTCGAATGATTCCAAAGACACACG
>JACQEL010000302.1 GCA_016200595.1 Deltaproteobacteria bacterium | reverse complement strand
TCGCACCAAACGACGCGGTTTGTTACGCAACGTGGCTGTCGCCTTGGGGAACAGCGGTAATCCCGTAGCCATCCCCCCATTACGCGCCGCGCTTAGCGATCCCGAGCCCCTGGTGCGTAGTCATGCGGCCTGGGCGTTAGGGCGATTTGCGGAAGCAGAAGCCCGGCTGGCCCTGCAGCAGCATCTTGCTTGTGAAGAAGATGAGCAGGCACGGGCTGAAGTATTAATTGCGTTGGGAGAAGAGTCATCTCTGATGGTGTCGTGAGGGTTGCGAAATCTATGCCTTGCGCTGCTTTCCGTGGCTGTCAGTTTGGGCATAAATATCCTCTCCTTAACCGCTCAGTAGCAGGCTCTGTTCCTCCATATCCCCTTGTGTCATAGTTCAACAATCAGCCGACTGCAAACCTGTACAGGAGGAACGCCCAATGAAAGCCGCAGTGTTCTACGAATACAACGCTCCCCTAAAAATCGAAGAGATCGACCTCGATAAACCGAAGCGTGGAGAAGTCCTGGTGAAGGTGGCGGCAAGTGGCGTGTGCCACAGCGACCTCTCAGTGATGAACGGTACCCTGCCCTTTCCTTCTCCACCGGCCGTGCTCGGCCATGAGGGCGCGGGAATTGTCGAAGAGGTCGGCAGCGACGTCACCGCCGTAAAACCTGGCGATCATGTCATCCTTTCCTGGCGTCCTTCCTGCGGGAAGTGTGGCTACTGCGTCACTGGTCGGCCGCAACTCTGCCAGACTATTGGCATGGCGCTGCTGCAAGGCTACCTTCCCGATGGCAGCAGCCGACTGCATAAAGGTGGCACAGAGATTAAACATTTCACCGGCGTCTCCTCGTTCGCCGAGTACGCGGTCGTACCCGAGGCGGGTATTGTGAAGATCCGTAGGGATGTGCCCTTGGAGGCTGCAGCGCTGGTTGGCTGTGGAGTGATGACTGGTGTTGGTGCAGTCATCAATACTGCCAAGGTAGAGCCAGGTTCGAGTGTGGCGGTAATTGGCTGCGGGGGCGTCGGACTCAACGCGGTGCAGGGCGCGGTCCTTGCGGGCGCCGATAAAATTATCGCCATCGACCTCAACCCCAGGAAGCTAGAACTAGCCAAACAGTTCGGTGCGACACATTTTGTCAATCCCAAAGAAGGAGATCCAGTCACGCAGGTGTTAGGGTTAACCGATGGCTTAGGTGTAGATTACGCCTTCGAGGTTATCGGCCGGGCCGACACTGCGGTCCAGGCGTATAACTCAATCCGGCCAGGTGGCACGGCGGTCGTAGTTGGCGTGGCCAAGCCTGACGACATGATGATGATCCCGGCACTGTCATTGTTACAGGAAAAGACGCTGAAAGGCTCAATCTACGGTTCTGCGCGACCCAGCGTCGATATGCCGAGGCTGCTTGAACTCTATATGAACAAGAAGCTGAAGCTCGACGAGTTGGTCTCTCGCCGCATCAAGCTCGAAGAGATCAACGCCGCCTTCGAGTGGATGGAAAAGGGTGAAGTGGCACGAAGTGTGATCATGTACTGATAAAGAGTCTACAGGGTCTATTGGGTTCATAGAGTCCATAGAGTCTATCGAGTCTATGGGGTCCATAGGGTCACGGATGCAGACCCAACCAACCCAATAGACCCAACCAACCCAATGGACCCAATGGACCCTTATATGTCTACACACAAAACCCTCGCCGTCGAAAATACTGCCCAGGCATATCTCGAATTGCTGCGAGCTCTGGGCGTAAAATACTTCTTTGGCAACGCCGGCACGGACTTCGCCTCAATCATTGATGGTTTTGCCAAGTTCGCCGCCGAAGGCAAAACTACGCCCATTCCGCTTCAGGTGCCGCACGAATTCTGCGCGGTGAGTATGGCGCACGGTTATCATCTGGTCACTGGCGAACCGCCCCTGGTGATGGTTCACACTACGGTAGGCACGGCCAATGCCTTGTGTGGCCTGATCAATGCCGCCCGCGCGCATATTCCGCTGGTGCTCTCAGCCGGACGTACGCCAATTACCGAAGCCGGCAGCCCGGGCAGTCGTGATCTGCTTATCCACTGGGCACAAGAATCGTTTGACCAGGGCGCCATGGTACGCGAATACGTCAAATGGGACTATGAGTTGCGCTCGTTCTCTCAGCTCGAAACCGTTGTGCGTCGTGCCTTTGCCATTGCCATGAGTGAGCCTAAAGGCCCGGTCTATCTGACCCTACCGCGCGAAGTTCTGGCCGAACCACACCGCGAGTTCACCTTTGCGGATGAGGAAATGGCGCCGTCTCCGGTGACCACTATGTTCCCAGATCCTGACCGCGTCGAGGAGGTTGCCGCGCTCTTAGCCCAAGCCTCGTATCCGCTGATCATTACGCGCACGTATGGCCGCAATCCCGCAGCCGTGTCCGCGCTGGTTGCTCTCGCCGAGTCATTTGCCCTGCCGGTGGTCGAGTACTCGATTCCTGCGCATGTCAACTTTCCTGCCGGTCATCCCTTGCACCTCGGGTTCGACCCCGGCACGCTCTTACCTAAGGCCGATGTCATCCTGGTGATCGATAGTGACGTGCCCTGGGTACCATCTATCCATAAACTCAACGAAGATGCTTGGGTTATTCATCTCGGCGTCGATCCTTTACATAGCCGCTACCCGGTGTGGGGTTTTCCCGCTGATCTTGCCATCACCGGGGACTCCACCGTCACCGTCCCACTCTTGACTGCGGCTCTGCAGAATCTTCGCACTGGCCGAGAAGAAGCTATTGCTCACCGCTTCGAGCGGCTCAAAAAGGAGCACAATATACAGCGGACAAGCTGGCGGCAGGACGCGGAGGAAAAGGGGCGCTCGCAAGTGTTGACGTTCGAGTGGGTCGCGTACTGCCTCAATCAGCTTAAAGACGACGACATGATCTTCGTCAATGAGTATGACCTCAGCCTGCGTCACATTGAGTTCAACATGCCTGGGTCTTATCTCGGCTTTTCTCCAGCCGGGGGATTAGGTTGGGGTGTTGGCGGTGCGCTTGGCGTCAAACTTGGCGCACCCGAGAAAACGGTCATCTCGGTCGTTGGTGACGGCACCTACCTGTTCAGTGTCCCCAGCGCTTGCCACATGGCGTCGGCGATGTACAACCTGCCAATCTTGATCGTGGTTTGTAACAATGGCGGCTGGAGTGCCACGCAACTTGCCACGCGCGGAGTACATCCGCAAGGCTGGGCCGTGCGTACGGAGAACTTCCCCTTCGGCCGCTTTGCGATGCAGCCAGCCTACGAAATGTTCGCCCAGGCTTGTGGGGGCCATGGAGAGGTCGTGCGCAGCCCGCAAGATCTTCCGGCTGCGCTCCAGCGTGCTCTGCGTGTGGTGCGCGAAGAGAAGCGGCAAGCCTTGGTGAATGTGGACTGCGGGAATGTTCGTGGGTTCGGCGTTCCCTAACAGGCGGAGGACGGTGTTTTCTCATACCCAGGCTCTGCCTGGGTATGCCGTGTGGTCGCGGCTCTGCCGCACCTGTTTTTGCGTTCCCAGGCAGAGCCTGGGAACGAGGTCGTCACCGGCAGACTTAATGCCCTCAGAAACCCTTGACGCCCTTGTCCAGTTGCACGCCAAAGCTGTTCAGCGCCATGCACACCAGGGTGTATTGGCCAGCCGCGAACACCACGTCCATGAGTTGTTCGGTGCGGTAACGCTTGCTCAAGGCTGCCCAGGTTGCATCGCTGATAAAGGCGTCGGCGTGCAACTCATCAGCCGCGCGTAATAAGGCGGCGTCGAACGGCTCCCAGCCCGCCGCGTCCGGTCCTTCCTTGATGCGTGCGATCTCCGCATCGGTGAGGCCCGCGGCCTTACCGTATATCACATGCTGCCCCCACTCATATTCTGCTTGGCAGAGCCAGCCCGTTCGCAAAATTAAGAGCTCCCGCTCTCGGGGTGACAAGGTTGAAGTGTCGCCCATGACATGGTAGCCCCAGACCCCGAACTTCTTCGAAGCCTCCCAATGGCGGGCGAGTGTAGCACGCACGTTATAGACCCGACCCTCCTTATAGACGGGTTCAAGGACTTTGCGTTGCTCGTCTGTCCACTCCGCCTCGGTAAGCGGCGCAATCCGCGGTTGTGATAGTTTCATCTCCGTTCCTCCTTTCGAGCAATTTTTGATGAAAGTAAAAGATGACTTCGGCATGCGAAAACTCTTCGATGCCGGCTAAGCCCTCCTGCCCGCTGGGCTCACTCACTTCAATTGCTGATACTATCCCACCCCAATTATCATCCTCGATGACCTGGCGTGAGTTTCTGACAATGCCTATAGGCTGTAGCACTATCATACCTGCGCTTTTTCTCGTCATACGGCTCTTCACAAGAGCGCTCTCCCCGGGTCCAGACCTAACAGCACCCGCCCGAAGGATTCCAGGCGGCTATCCATATCAAACACAGTGTGACACGCGGGCGTATTCACATCGCGCAGCGCTCGTTGCACGGGGTTGTTGAGAAAATGGCTATGCGCTCCGCTCGCCTCACCTACGGTCTGAATCACCCGTTTGCAACGATCGACCGCCACTGCCAGTTGGGCTGCCCAGCGTGCCCGATCCTCAAGGGCTGCGGTGTTCCGCCGCGCACACACCTCCTCCACGGCGTGTCGCATTAATAACTCGGCCTCACGTACCTCTACCTCAACGCGGGCCAGGCGCATCTGGGCGGCCGGTTTCTCTGCCTGCTTCGTTCCTGTTCCCAACAGTACCCGCTGAGCCAGGTGCTCACGAAACCACTGCACGGCGGTCTTGGCTTGCCCCAAGGCCGGCATCGCCGCCGCCAGGGTCAGGATAGGCAGCATGGGCGTGCGATAGAG
>JACQEL010000301.1 GCA_016200595.1 Deltaproteobacteria bacterium | reverse complement strand
AAAGCACGCAAGTACGTCTCCTGAAACAGATCCTCCGCCTCTTCCTTGTTGCGTGTCAGGTAAAGACAGGCGGTAAAGAGGTAGTCTTTGTGCGCGAGCGCCCACTGCTCGAACAGGGCGTGCTTCTCTTGCTCGCCGGCTTCTTTGGCGGCCATGCCCTGAACTAGTAACACAATCCCCGGTATCCTCAGCCTAGTGAAGACGGCCTTTGTCATCGCGTTATCATCTCTAGTACGACATCACGAAACGCGGCAAAGCTGCGCGACTTATTTCTTGCCAGATCGATGTGCGGTGAGATTGCGCGGGCAGCTTCAATTTTGCGCAGCCCGGTCTTGAAGTACCCGGTCTGCTTTAGCACTCGCTCGAAAGCTTCCCAGGTGCCGCCTACAACACCATCAGGATCACGATACCGACTCTGATTCGGTACCATCGCGGAAACACGTGGGTATGCCGCTCGCACTGCCTCCCAGTCACCGAAGTACCACGCTTCCAACTCCTCAATAGCAATGCGGTTCACAACCGTGAAACGCCCATCCTTTGGGCTGCTGCGGGTCCACAAACCTGCCTGAAGTGTGATCTCCTCCAGGTGTTGCTTGAGTTGTTTACAATCATCGTCATCACGGTCCACAACGACCAGAATACGATGGGACTCAGGCAGCCAGTTTGCATATCCTCGCAACCGGGATGGCAACCGTCCGAGCAATTCATCCTTGCACTGAAATGGATGAATGGAAAACGACATCTCTCCAAGCAGGCGAGGGAGCAGCCCGGAAAGAAAAGCCTCCATTGAAGGCTCCTCGACGACGAATTCGATGTGCTCAACGCTCATCGTTTCGCCCCCTTACCCGTGGGCGCGCCTGCGTTCACCAGCGGATCACCGACGCCAAACCGTCCCTCCAACCATAAGTGTCCTAACGATGCGCCTGCCTGGATGAACTCTGGCACTCCCTGGATATCAGCGACCCGGACAACTTGTGTATAGCCTTGTTCATCGCGATAGAGCACTCGTACTTCCTTGGGGCGCAGGGCATTGAGAAAAAAAGGTGAGTGAGTAGTGACAAGTAGTTGTGTGCGCTCACTCGCCGCCCGGCATTCTTCTGCTAATTCCGGTAGCAATCGTGGGTGCAGGAAATTCTCCGGCTCTTCGATGCCGACAAACTGTGGTGGATGAGGGTCATAGAGGACAATGAGGTAAGCAAGCATCTTGAGCGTGCCGTCCGAGGCAAAACGGGAGAGTACCGGCTGATCAAACGGCGCATCCTTGATCTGCAACAACAGCCTGCCATCCGGCATAGGTTCAGCCAACACTCTTTCGAGGCGAGGTACGCGCTGGCGGAGGGCCTCGAAAACCTGCGGACCGGCCTCTGGTTGGCCTCGTGTGTCGTCGATGGACAAGTACGAAATGTACCAATCCGTGATGAACTCACGGAGCGCCGCCACACGTGGGTGCTCGGCGAATTGGCCAAGAGTATTGACGGCGATGAGATCTGGAGAGCGCAAAGGAATTTCGATGCGCCGGTCTGACGCATCAGGCATCTCACCACTGATCGCGCGCCCATGCCCATCACGATAATCGAGAAATCGGAAAGGCTTGCCGTAACTACCCCGTTTCCACTGCAGCCATTCTTCAACAACAACGGGACCCCTTTTGCCCTCGTTGACAGCAAGGTGATAGGTAATGAGTGGCAGTTCCGGATTCTCGCGGTACTTCAACTCGATGACGACAGGACCACTTTGTCCTCTTGTCTTAAGCTCCCTGGCACGTCCCCTCCGGTCCCAGGCGTGCCGCAAGCCGAACTGAAAGCACTCGGAGAGAAAACTGAAGACATCAAATAGAGTAGACTTGCCGCTGCCGTTCGGGCCAAGCAGTACGGTCAACGGGGTAACTTGTTTGAGTTCGACGCTCTTGAGCGCGCGGTAATTTTCCACACGTAGATACTCGATACGTGCCGGTGACCGCGCTGTATCGTCCTTGCCGGGCTGGTTTATGTTCCTCATGAAGGAGCCTCGTCGATCAGTCGCCCGACATTTTCACCCGAATCTCGCCCGAAAGCAGCTTGGGCAGGAGCATGTCACGCAGGGCAGGGAGGGTGATGTACTCCGCGCGATCTCGAGGTCGTGCTTAACCGCGTAGCCGAGGCTTTCCAGCCAGGCGAGCGCGGCGTCTTCGACGACGGATTCAATGAGGTTGTCACTCATGGGGTTGCGCCCGCCAAGAACGAAACGCCTTCCTCCTTCAGAACCGGAAAGGCTTTCTCGTCAGAGTACGGATTACCGATGCGACCGTCTAAAAAGAGCTGGTAGAGGAGCATCCAGTACTGGTCCAAATCATAACGATCGGCCGGATCAAGACTCTTTGCGAAATCGACCACTCGTTCTTGATGCTCGGGTTGCCCCGATAGATAAAGAAGTATTAGCCCTAGACAATCTTTCGACTCTTTAACCTGATCCGCCAGTTCATCTTTAATTTTCACCTCGTACTTATTGAGGAGGTACAGCGTCCAGCACATACCGTCGGAGCGACGGAATCGTGTGTTCTCTATCGCCAAGGTGTGCAGCTCCTCCGAGTAGCGAAATGGGGGAGGGAGCAGAGTCTTCTCCAGCAGGCTCGCTAACAAGGGTAGTAAGACAGGTTGATGAAACGAGAGACTCAAGACTTGAGGAAGCACATACCAATCGGCAGCGAAGTCGAGTTTCTTCCGTACCAGAGGCTTTACAGCGTACTTCAAGACGCTGCCGTCTGGCTCACTTTTAGCCAATTCAATGGCGAAGTCGAGGAAACTCGCAGCATCGTAAGCATTGACCTCGTCACCTTTGGGAACCGCAAGTGCGAGTCGAGAGACCCAGTCTGCAGCGGCTGCCTGTGGGAGAGGAAGGGTCTTTGTCTTCCCAATGTTGAGGAGAAGTTTGTATTTGGAAAGCTCCTCGGCCAATCGTCGGATGAATTCTTGACTCTCGTCCTCTGTGCGGCAATAGGCGGTGTAGTCATCAATGAAGCGTACAAAGACGAAGTCCTTATTAAGGGCTTCGTCTACTTTGGCAAGGATCGATTCCGAAAGCACGTTCGATGTTGCTGGCCCGATTGCAACTCCCTGCGTTTCATTCCTCTTCATCCATCGTAGTTTCTCATCCAACTGATTGAACCACTCTGCTTTGTGTTTCGGCGGCTTGTGAGCCTTGGCATGCGCGAATCCAACCGTGGCCCACGGGATCGCATGTGAATAGATGCTAGGAAAGCAGTTCAAGATATCAGTATGAACCAAGAAGCGCCGCCCGAATCCGAGGTCCGCGCTCCGTTGCGCTTTCTCGATGGACTCCTCGTAATCCATGATTATAAGACGTCCGTCCTTATGCTGATGTGGCCGAATCAAGCTCGTCTCGTTTTTTTCGATATAATCGAGATGCTCCCAGTTCTCGTGAATGCACAGACAGAGATGTGCGTACGCTAATGGGTGCGGAATCGCCAGACTGCGTGACACTCCGTTGAAGCGAGTTAGGCGGTACTCAATGGCATCCCATCCAATCGAAACGTTTCTTTGTTGAGTCTGGACAAGTTTGTGCGCAACATCTGGAGAAAAGGACTCGGAAGAAAAGACAGGGGGCACTTCCTCCCGATCGCGTTTCTGCATCGGCAAGTAGTTGTGCCGCAGAAGGGCGTTCAAAACGAAGTCTTTATCAACACTCACAGTGCAGCCTCCACGGTTTGCTCCGCATCCTTCACGTGCAACTCGCCGGAGATAAGCTTCGGCAGCAACGTGTCGCGCAGGGCGGCGAGGATGCGGGATTGGTGGAAGTTCGTCCCTCTATCACCGTCGATGATCTCAAGCGGAGCCTTCGCGAGCGTTGTGACCTGTCACTCACCCGTTATACCCCAGCTCCTTCAGGTTGGCGGCGTCGAGTGTTGCGGCTCTAGCTGATCGGACGGGACGCGCCGGTATAAGGAAACCCCTACGCGCGCGATATGCTTCCGCAAGGGGCCGTACTTGATGCCAATGTAAGCCTTCACATCAAAACGATAAGGCAGGAGCAATTCGTCCAGTTGGTCAGCAACGGCTTCGGCCTGTACATCGTCATCTACACCGACAAGGGCGAGATCAATGTCCGACTCTGGCCGGTAGGTTCCCTTCGTGCGGGATCCGTACAGCGTGACTTCACTGATCACCGGGAAGCGGCGAAACACCTCCCGTATCAAATCAAGCTCGTGAGGCGTGAGGCCGATGTCTTTCATGGTTCCATCCTCCTAATGAGGAAAAACTCGCCGTTGTCTTCTGCCTCCACTGCCTCAGCGGCCTGGCGTGAGGACGTAGCTGTATTGGTAGATGTCATCGAGCATGGCACTATTGCCCTCTAGGCAACTACCTCGATTTCCCTAATCTCTGTGCCTTCGAGTTGCTCCATTACGACCTCAAGATATTCGCGAATGGCATCAGCAATATTTGCCAATGCCTCCTCTTCAGTTGCCCCTTGAGATACGCACCCCGGTAGTCCCGGTACCCAGACACTGAAGCCTTCTTCTGACTGATGGAGCACAACTTTGTATTTCATCGAAACCTCCACACTTCAGTATCAAGTAGGGTGGGTCATGACCCACCCTACTGAGCTCAAAGATCTCAATCTACCTCCACCTCGACGTTCTCTCCAACGAGATAAACCGGAT
>JACQEL010000300.1 GCA_016200595.1 Deltaproteobacteria bacterium | reverse complement strand
TATGAGCTTATGTCCTACGGAGCCGATGGGGTCGCTGGAGGCAATGGGGACGGCACTGATATTAAGAGCTGGGAAGGATAGGCTCCGGTTCGGAGAGACCGACAGATGGATCTGACCGCGACAGTCCAACGGTTCCGCAAAGTCGATTATCTCGACGGTCTCGGCATCGCCGTTGGCGCACGAGAAGTGAGCTTCGTACATATGAGCAAGCGGGCGTTGCGGGTGTCGCTCCGCTCCGTCCGGACCGTACCCCTGTTGGAGCCGGGGCCGGAGCGAGGGCCCGCGTACGGGCAGGCGCTCTCCCAGTTCTTACAGGATATCGAGGTGACTCCGGACCATGTCGTGCTCTGCCTCTCGCGGCGCGTCGCCTGCGTGAGCCGCCTAATCGTACCCGAAACTGCGCGGGGATCGCTCAGCCAAGTGATTGATTACGAAGTCGAGCGGCTTTTGCCGTTTCCCCGAGAGGATATCTACTATGACTACATGGCCTATGACGCGGGCGGAGAAGAGCGACGGCTGGGGGTGGTGATCTTTTGTCTTCCGCGCCGCGAAGTGGATGAACATTTGCTGATTCTCACCCAGGCGCAGGTGCGTCCGCAGATGGTCACCCTGAGTAGTGCGGCACTGGCCAGCGCCTTGGCGTTTTGTCATCCGCCCTCTGATCTGCCTTGTGTGCTGGTAGCGCCAGAGGATGGCCAGGTGGAGGTCGGTTTTATCGAGNNAGAAGAAACGGCTAGTCGCTAGCCATCTCTTTCCCCTCAGTCAGATGCGGGAGCAGGCACGGTTCACTGAGGTGCTGGCCCAAGGAATTGCCCGCAATCTCCCCGGCGTTTCAGCCGCGGAGGCCGCGGTTTTTGCTTGGGGAACGAACGGCTCACTCCCGCTTGCGGTCGATGCTGAGCATGACCTCGCAACTCTTGTCGCCGCGCGCTTTCCCCCGGCGGAAGGGGAAGCCCTCCCGGTGGAGGCCTTAGCGGCAGTGGGCGCGGCGCTGCAAGCGGTGGGCGAGGCCGCGGTTGAGGTCAATCTGCTCCCCCTGGACAAACGCGCGCAACGAGAAAAACGACTTTCTCCGTTGACTTTAGTTTTGGCCGGTTTGCTGTTGCTCTTGAGTATCACTTGGGCTCTCGGGGTGGTGGTGCAAGAACATCATATTCTGGATGCTTTGGTGCAGCAAAGAGAGGCCATAGCCCCAGAAGTACGCCAGGTCCAAGCTCAGGAGGAGGAGATCACTCGTTTGCGCACGAGTCTTCAGGCGTTAGACGCGACCACCCGCGCCCGCCTCATTTTATTGTTGAGAAATCTCTCTGAGGTCATTCCCTCGGACGTCTATCTCACTAGCTTTCGTTTCAAGGATGGAGACGTTGAACTGAGTGGTATGGCTGCCAGGCCGGCGTCTGATTTAGTAGCGCTGCTCGAAAGCTCGCCCTGTCTGCGCAACGTCGCACCGAAAGCCCCTTTTACCAAAACCGCCAACGGGGAAACCTTTACGCTTGGCGCGCAGATAGACACATGCAGCTAAAGCAAATTTGGCAGCGCCTGGCGGCGCGTGAACGTGTCCTGGCTGGTGTAGCGTTGTTGGGGCTGCTGCTGGTTGCGGTTCGTTACGGCATTATCGAGCCGTATTTAGACTACACGGCGCACCTTGAGGAGGAAATCGAGCAGGAATCGCAGCGGGTAGCGAAAATGCAACGCCAGCGCGGGCGGCGCGAGCAAATCGCTACGCAAGTGAACATCCTCCGCCAACGCTTTCAGGAGATGCGGCACAAGTTAATTCCGGGCGGGACTCCAGCTCTCGCGGCGTCGCATTTGCAGGAACGGATCCAGACTCAGGCAGGCCAGAGCGGGCTCGAGTTAGTGACCACCCAAGTGATGCGCGACGAGGCTGTCGGGGAATTCCGCAAGATTGCCGTCCAGGTGACTCTCCGCGGAGAGCTGCCGGCAGTAGCGGACTTCGTGGCCGGAGTAGAGTATGGTGAGTGGCTGTTGGCGGTGACGACTCTGGAGGTGCGGAGTACCTATAATTTGCGCGTACGACCAAAAGAAGGACCACGGAATCCTTTGACGATTACTTTAGAAGTCGGAGGTGTCATGCAAGGAACGGGAACCCCCGTGGTAACTCGGGAGGGATGATGCGAGTCCGGCGATTTTTGCATATTCTGTTGCTGACCGGTGTTATTGCCTTATTGTGGCAGGTCGTGGCGACGTGGCGCCGGCCTTTGCCCGAACTCAATGCTGCGGCTTTGAGCGGTGCAGAGGCGGAGACGCCTCTGCCACCGACGCCTGCCCTGGTCCCTCCCGGAGCGAGCAAACAGCTTGCTGATGTCATTGCCGAGAAGGATTTATTTTCTCCCAGCCGCAGCCGCGCAGTTGTCGAGGAGACCGTGACGGTGAAAGAAACGGTTCCGCCTCCTTCCCACCTCAAACTCGTCGGCGTTTTTCTGACTCCCAAACGGGAAGAGGCATTTTTTATTGATTCTTCTCAGGGAGGCAAGGTTGTACGTGCCAAAAGAGGGGAAGCCCTTGGCGCCTACCAACTCGTCCAGGTGACGCCGCAGAACGTGACGATGACTATGGGACAAGATGGGGGTGAGGTCGAGCTGCCACTGAGCCTCCTTGACAGTGGCACCGCAGTCAGAGCCCCGCGCCTCATGCCGGCCGTCCCACGGCCGGGGGCTGCCAGGCCTGGACAGGCCCAAGCCCAGGCAGGCAAGAAGCCAGAACCTATTCCGCCAGCCGTCCAAAAGGAAGTAGGAATTCGTCAAGATATCTTGCGCCTGCAACAGCGTCTGCGTCAAATTCGCCAGAAATCTGCCCAGGATAAATCTGATGATGACGAGGATGATGATGATGACGATGAGGAGGACGATGAATGATGACAAGAAGACAGTGGGTGAGGATGGGAGGGGTTGGCGTTACGAGTCTCGTACTCGTGCTGTTGGCTTGCGTCCTGCCGTGTAGCGCACAAGAAGCCTCCGCCCCACGGGAGGCCGACACTGACGAGGCAGTCGTCCTCAATTTCGAAGGGGCAGATATCCGAGAAGTTATCCATAGCCTGGCAACGGCGCTGGGCATCAATTATGTCATCGATCCGCGTGTCCAGGGGCAAGTGACGATTCGTACCACGGGGAAAATCGCTCGGCGTGACCTCTTTCCTATCTTTCACCAGATTTTGCGCAGCAATGGCATTGCCGCCGTCAAGGTTGGTGATGTCTATCAAATCGGCCCGGTGGGTGAGGCCAAGACGCGCGCTGGGGTGTCCGCGAACGCCGCCGCGCGTCGGGGGGCCACGGCTGAAGACAACTTTGTGATTGAATTGGTGAAAGTAGACCACCTCTCGGCTGAGGAGCTTGCCAAGGTGCTCCAGCCGTTCGTCTCGCCCGGAGGAGACGTGATGGCGTACCCGCGGGGAAACCTGGTGATTCTGTCTGACCTCGCCTCAAATGTGGGGCGGCTCAAAGAACTGCTCCGCGCCTTTGACACCGATACCTTCCGTGAGTTGCATACCCAGGTCTATCACATCGAGCATGCCAGTGTTGAGGATCTGGGAGAGGAACTCAAAGGTGTGTTAGAGCCCTATGGAGTGACCCCCAAGAGCGCCGAAGAGCGGGGCGTGTATATCATTCCACTCAAGCGACTCAACTCACTCGTCGTCATTGGGTTTAATCCTGAGATCTTTGCTCAGGTGGAACACTGGCTGCAGATACTCGATGTCCCACCGGAGAAAGGGGGAGGCCGCGCCGTACACGTATATGCGGTCGAGAATACCAAAGCCGCCGACTTAGCTTCAGTGCTCGGCGACCTGTACGGAGGTGAAGGGGGCGGCGGTAGAGGCGGGACGAGCAGCGGCCAGCGTGGGGGCCGCAGCAGCAGTAGTAGCAGTACCAGTGGCTTTGGGGGGAGCGGCGGTGGTTTTGCCAGCGGTGACGACAGTGGCCTCGGCGGAGGCATGGGTCGTAGCAGTGGCTCCTCTGGCCTCGGCGGAGGCGGAGGAAGAGGAGGAAGTAGTGGTGGGCTTGGTGGCGGTGGCCTGGGTGGTGGTGGGAGAAGCGGCGGCCGCGGTGGACGTACCAGTGGGATTGGGGGAACCGGTGGCGGCACTGGTGGAGGATCACAGTCTGTCACTCTTGCGCCAAAAGAGGGGGAAAAACCGATCTTTAAGGAAGAAGTGCGTATCGTCGCAGACGACATCACCAACTCTCTGGTCATTTTAGCCACAGCGCGCGACTTCGAGATGATTAGGGACGATTTGCGTACGCATGACGT
>JACQEL010000291.1 GCA_016200595.1 Deltaproteobacteria bacterium | reverse complement strand
GTGGTTACCATGTGAGAGGCTAGCGCGCCGCTAAAACAGCAGGCTGAACCCACGAAGTCCCTGCGACTTTGTCACCTGTGAACGCGCTCGTTTGTGGGCATGCCATATAATCGGGACACCAGCAGAGGGTGTGTTTCTGGGATAAACCTGGCTTTATTGACAGTAGATTGTCAAATAGTACAATACTGTCAAAAAAGGATTGGCCCCGCATGAAGCCACGCCACACGCCGGCAGGAAAATCCGTCACTGACCTGATTCTCGCAACCTTCCGGTTAAATGGTCGACTCCTGGCTGCGGGCGACCAGTTGACCCGCGACCTGGGATTATCGAGTGCGCGCTGGCAAGTCATGGGCGCACTCGTCGACGGCCCGCTGCCGGTGGCGCAGATTGCACGGAACATGGGGCTAACCCGCCAGAGTGTGCAGCGCACGGTGGACGTGCTTGCGCAGGAGCAACTGGTGACGTTTGCGGAGAATCCCTACCACCAGCGGGCGAAGCTCGTTCTTCTCACCGAGCGCGGTGCCAAGCTCTTAGAGGAGATGACGCGACGTCAGGCGACCTGGGTCAATCAACTGGCCAAGGAATTGTCCCCGCACGAGTTGAGTGCAGCGGTGCGGCTCATGGACACGGTTCGTCAGCGGTTGGAAAAACCAGCCGGAGAGGAGACACGGTATGGCTAATGTCGTTCTCATTAACGCCTTCGAAGTACCGGTGGGCAAAGAGGAAGAGTTTCTGCAGGGCTGGGAGGCCGCGCGGGACTGTATGCAGCGCCAAAAAGGATACGTCGCGACGCGGCTACATCGCAGTCTCGACCCCGCGGCCCGCTTCCGCTTTATCAACGTCGCCGAGTGGGCAACGCCAGCCGATTTTCAGGCGGCGCTCGGTCACCCGGAGTTTGTCAAGTTGCGGGAGGCTACTCCCTTTGTGCACTATCCATCGCTCTATGAGGTGATTCGGACCTAGAGGAGAGGCAGTCACTCACAGATGCACGAGATTGCTCATGCCCAGGCGGAGCCTGAGCATGCCGTGTAGTCGCGGCTCCGCCGCATCTGGATTTTGCGTTCCCAGGCAGAGCCCGGGAACGAGGGCGTCAACTTTGAGGTTTGACGAAGTATTCGTTTACGCTGCTCTCCCCTGGACTGGTCCAGTTGCTGGCCAGTCAGAAAGGATAAGGCCATGCGCACCACACCGCGCCTGAACCGCTCTCTTACGCTGCACCTCTACGGTGATTGGGGGCAAGCCAATCTGCATCGTGTCTGCGGTTGGCTTGCCCAAGAGATTGGCGATCGCTCGGGCCCGCACTCGCGCTTCGCAATCTGGAACGGCCGTGGCGGCACTGATGCCGTGCGTGCTGTTGGTCGCGGTCAAGTTGACGTCGCTCTAGCCACGCCAGCAGCATTCGTCACGATGGCCCTCGATGGACGTGGACCGTACGCTGGCGAGGCGTTCCCTGAGCTACGGGCGCTGGGCAGCGTGCCGCAGACCGACCGCCTGGTGCTGGCAGTCAGTGCTGAGATAGGCATCCACTCGTTCGCCGATCTGCGCGAGCAGCGTGTGCCGCTCCGCATCGCCACTTCGCCGGACGACGGGGTCAATCATATCGGCCTCGCCGTTCAGCGCATCATGGCGCTGGAAGGCATCTCCCGCGCCACCTTTGAGAGTTGGGGTGGAAGTTATGTGGAGGACGAGCGTCCGCTACCTTGTCTCAGCCATGCCCGGGAGGGTCGGGCCAATGCCGTCTTTCATGAGGCGATCATGACTTCCTGGTGGCAGGATCTGGCCAATAGCCGGGCGCTCACCTTCATCCCGATAGAGGCGACTGTACTCGACCAGCTCGAACGCGAGTATCACTGGCCGCGTGCCGTGTTGCCTGCAGGATACTTTCGCGGTCTTGATGTCCCGCTGGAGACCTTGGACTTCTCCGATTTCTTGGTTACGGTCCGGGCGGATATGCCCGAGGACGTTGCGTATCTGCTGGCCTGGTGTATAGGGGAGACGCGGGCGGCACTGGAAGCCCAGTACCGACACATCCCGCCCGAGCGCAGCCCGGTGACTTACCCTCTCGACCCGGCCAAGATGGCACGCACGCCGATTCCGCTCCACCCTGGCGCCGCACATTATTATAGTGAGTACGGTTATCTTTAATAAGGAGGACATACGATGGACAAGACACCAGCTCCAACCGCGAGTAAAACTCCTCGGCGCAAGCATCCGCTCAAGGTCAACGTGTTCGAACGCCTACAGCATCACGTCTGGCAACTAGCACCCTTGTTCCCGTACCTGGACGACGAAGCCCTCGTGCCCGCAACCGCGTTCTTCATGGGGCACGTAGGCTTCCACCCCGGCAGATTCTCACATTTCAATACCGTTGAAGAGGTGGCGCTTGTCCTGGCGGCGGCTGGTGGCTATGTCCGAGGCGCTAGCCTGCGCGTCGCCAACCGTACACACGCGGTGACTGCGCCGCTGGCCGACCCGGCCGACCCGGAGGCGTTCGCCGTTCTCGTCATCACCCAGCGGAACAACGCCGAGCCGAGCCAGCCCGAAGCCATTCTGTTTATCTGTCCCCAGTGCAACAAGCTTATGGCGCGTTATGACTATGATGCGAAGCGCGACAGCCGCGACCTGGGACCGGTGTCCGAATTCAGCACGGTCTACCATTCGTTTCGCACGGCCGAGACCTTCAACGCTGATCTGGAAGCGCGCACCTGCAAGCACTGCGGTCACGTCGAGCCGCCCTTCCCCGTGGAAGAATGGGGCTGGGGACGCTACACCCGCCACACGGAATTGGTCAATCGTGCCCGCCAACAGTTGGAGACCATGAGCACGGAGGTGCTGGACGAGCCCGTCCCAAGTGAGCCGAGGAGGTGAAGTCATGCGGCGCAATAAAGAGTTCGACATCCTCGCGGCTGCCCGAGAGTGTCTGGGCTCCTATGACGAGTGGCCGTGTTTACCCGCCGGTATCGACCCGATGCCCTACTTGAGTCGCAATCGCGTGCCGCAGCCGTTCTACCTCTCCAGCGCGCAGGACCGTATGCTGGTCCACCTCGGGGGCAAGGGACGCGTCGAGTTCCGTGAGGCGAGTGTCTTCTATTTCGAGCTGGCCTGCGGCGACTTTATTTATTTGCCGGCCGAGACGCCCTGCCGCATCGTGCCGGAGACGCCCTGCCTGCAGCTCATCTACAGACCAGAGCCCTGGGGACAGGAGACGGCGCTCTGGTACTGTTCGGGCTGTGGCACCGAGCTGCACAGCATTGCGCTCGACGGAGCGGGGAGTTCGCTCCAGCATGCCTACTGGACCTCTTGCCAGACCTTCAACACCGACCCGGCGGCGCGCACCTGTGCACACTGCGGAACCCTACAGCCGCCTGTGGACCTAACGGACATCCGCTGGTCGGAGGTGGCCGCAGCACTCTCACCATAAAAAGATTGGCACATCAGATCTGTCACCCTGAGTGAAACGAAGGGTCGCGCGCTGAGATTCTTCGCGGAGTGTATCCCTTCGATAGACTGCACGCCTCTTAGTGTTCAGGTCGCCGGACAGAGTTGGTTCTTTTCTGACGAGCTGTAAGACCAGGGTGATCCAGCGGGATCACGTCCCCGTTGGTCAGCAGTCTTGCCTCTACTGTTGGCAACCCGAGAGTGGCGATCTGACGCTGCAACTCCGCGAAGATCATGTCCGCCGGCTTGCTCGCATCCAGCGTCACGAACCCGTACTTCATGGCCAGCTGATCCAACGTCCGCAACACGCGTGCCTGATAGCGCACGAAGCTGTCGTACATGTTGCTGCCAAACCGCATATCCATCCCACTCTCCCAGTAGTCGAAGGCACCGCGTCCGCGGATCACTCGCGACACCAAATCTTCGACCCCTGCGCGCAGATAGTACACCGCGTGCGGAATCAGCGCGAAGTCAGTCACGTGTTCGATCCACTGCGCGTCCTCACCCCGCGCGATCGCCCGCGCGATAATGGAGAAGATGTAACGGTCCGTAAGCACCACAAAGCCGGCGCGCAGCGCGGGTACGATTTCATTTTCCAGGCGATCCGCAAAATCGGTGACGTAGTACAGCGTCATGGTCACCGATCCCAGGGTGTTCCCGTCCTTGGCCCGCTGAATCCCCTTGCTGGCCAGAGCCGAGCGCGCCATGCCCGTATCGAGGACCGCATGCCCTTCCTCTTCCAACCATTGCCGCAGACGTGTCACCTGCGTCGTGCGACCGACCGCATCCGGTCCTTCGATGACGATCAAGGTGCCGTGCAGCTCTGCGCAGTCCACGCCTGGCAGGATAGTGTTATAGAACTGTAAGGGCCTCTTCGTTTCCATCCTTCCCTCGCTCCACGCCCTGCAGGGTTCCCGCTTGTAAGCTCTTCCCCAATTTCTTCTGCACGAGGTCTCGCAGCAGCTGCTGCTGCGCTTCAATCGACAGCGTGGCGTCAATCACCTGAAAGCCCATCTCCTCCGTCATAGCTTCGTATTCCGTGAGGATCCGGTCTTGAAAAATGCGAAAGCTCTCTTCCACATCGCGGCTGAGCCCCAGATCCATCCCGGCTTCATAGTATTTGATGACATCCCGGCCGCCCAGAATGCGACCCAGCGCCACCTCCAAGGGCACCCGGAAATAGAAACTCAGGTTCGGCCTCGGGGCAAAGCGGTAGAGATTGCGTACCCACTGGCGATCGACGCCGCGCGCGACATCCCGGGCAAAGGCCGTGTACGCATACCGATCCGCGCATACGACCGCCCCGGCCTTCAACAGCGGGAGAATGTAGCGCTCCAGCCGGTCAGCAAAATCCGTCGCGTGGAGCAAACTGAAGGTCGTGGGGGTGAGCATTTTCTTCTTCTTGCCCCGCCGCATCGTGTCACGGACCAGGGGCGAGGAGTTCCATTCGCTGAACACCACCGCGATTCCCTGCGAGCGCAGCCACTGGCTGAGCAGGGAGAGCTGGGTGGATTTGCCCGAACCGTCGATGCCTTCGACGATTATCAGTTTCCCCTTGAATCGATTCGGCACGAAATTTTACCCCCTTGCGCAAGTCTCTGCCTACCTTACCATGAGCCGCTCACGATGGACTATAGCGAGACGATCGCAGTGCTCTTCGGATGAACCTCTTAGAGCATGTCATCCTGAGCAAAGCGAAGGATCGCAAAGCAACAGGCGATCCTTCGGCCTCCGGCCTCAGAATGACAGTGGTGGGGGTCGTGGCTAAGGTGAACTTTCTCTGACATGTCCGATAGGTCAAATGCAGATTTTTACGATTCAGCTATCTGTACTAATCTCGTCCGGTCTGCTTTAGTGTACGCAACACAAAACGTCAGCGAAGGAGGGTACTATGGCAAGCATCACACAGTTGGGGTACCTCGGCCTGAGCGTCAGTGACCTCAAGGCATGGGAGCACTTTGCGACCAATACGCTAGGCCTGCAGATCAGTGCGCGTGGAGACGACGGCACCCTGTTTTTACGGCTGGATGATTATCACCACCGCTTCCTAGTCCATCCGAGCGGGAAAGATGATCTGGACTACCTTGGTTGGGAAGTCACCGACGAGCAGGCGCTACGGGCGCTGACCGAGCAGCTCAAAGCTGCAGGAGTCGAGGTTCGGCACGGCACGCCGGAGGAAGCCCGGCTACGAGGAGTGGTCGATCTCATTCGGTTCAAGGATCCGAGCGGAATTCCGTCGGAAGTATTCTATGGTCCGCTGATGGCGTTCAACGCACCTTTTCAGTCGCCTCGCCCAATCTCCGGCTTCGTGGCGGACACGCAGGGGTTGGGTCACATGGTAGTGGTCATGGACGACCTTGATCGCAGTGTGCATTTTTACCGTGACGTGCTCGGCATGCGGATCAGTGATTTTGTCGAGGTCGAACGACCGCCCGGACACAAAAGGCGCCTGGCGTTCTTTCATTGCAACCCGCGACACCACACGATCGCCATCGCCGCGATGCCGAATCCCCCCAAACGCTTGAATCATTTCATGCTGCAGATGAAGTCCCTCGATGACGTCGGCGCCACTTACTACTTGTGTCAGGATCAAGGTATTCCCATTGTCCGGAGCCTGGGCCGGCACACCAATGATCACATGGTGTCGTTCTACCTGCAGACACCCTCGGGATTTGACGTGGAATACGGCTGGGGCGCGCGAGTCGTGGACGACCGCACCTGGCAGGTACAGTTCCATACCGCGGGGAGCATGTGGGGCCATCGACCGATGAGCCGATAGAAAATCGGGGGCTAGGGATTAGTCCTGGGAGGGTGGGCACCGCCCACCTTCCCAGGACATGGCAGACGCTACCTACATTCATGGCACCGACAGTGCCGAACAAGAACGTCTGGCTTTGCTCAACTACCTCACCCATCAATCTTTCCTCAACTTTTTACCACTCGGCGGTGCCCAATCTCTTCTCGAACTCGGCAGCGGACTCGGGCTGCTCGCGGAACAGATGGCCACGCTGAGTCGGCAGAGCGACGTGAGGCGAGCGTGTTCTTTTACAGGAGGGAATTGCATGGCCCAAAATACCACAGAACGCCGCAGCGCGACACTTTTACTCTCACAAGAAGTGCCTGCTCGTGAAGCCATCGTCCGCGTATTGGAGCAGGCAGGCATTGACATGGTCTTCGGCATGCCCGGGGGCAATGCCGGAACGATTTTTAACGCGCTCTACGACCACAAGACCACGATCCGCACCGTGCTCGTGCGTGAAGAATCGCGCGCCGGTGTGATGGCGGAGGTGTATGGCCGGTTGACAGGCAAGCCTGGCGTCGCCATCGGTCAGGGCGCCTTCATGGCAAACACCAGCATGGGGGCGATCGAAGGGCATCTTGCTAGCTCGCCCATGCTTCTCCTCACTGACCTCACGGACCATGCCCCCTTCTCGCTCCATGGTCCGTACCAATCCGGCGCCGGAGAATACGGCACCTGGGATGCAAAACAATTGTTCTCTGCCATTACGAAGCTCACGCTGGTCGCCACTAGTGCCTCACACGCCGTGCAGTGCACACAGCTCGCCATCAAGCACGCGCTGACTGGCGAACGTGGACCGGTAGCCGTACTCTTTCACAGTCAAGCGTTCCGCGGGCGGGTCGGACCAGATACCATGCCCCCATTGTATGCTACCGAGGCGTATCTCCCGGGACCTCCTCCGCTCGCAGATCCTACAACCGTCGAGCACGCTGCACGAGCGTTAGCTGAAGCTGAACGGCCATTGATCATCGCCGGCAACGGTGTGCGTATCAGCCAAGCCTATACCGAACTTGCTAACCTAGCGGAAATGCTCGGCGCGCCGGTGTCTACCTCAGCTGCAGGCAAAGGCACATTTGCTGAAACCCATGCCCTCGCCGTCGGCGTGTTCGGCAATTTTGGCACTCCCCTGGCCAACGCGACAATCGGTGCAGCCGATGTGGTCTTGATTGTCGGGTCGAAGCTCTCGACTACCGATACCGCCTACGAGAATCCTAAACTGCTTGACCCACGCCGGCAGACCTTGATTCAGATTGATATCGAGCCGAAAAACGCGTCCTGGACGTACCCGGTCGAGTTCCCACTCATTGGCGACGCCAAGGCAGTGCTCTCCCAGCTCGCCGCTGCTCTGGAGTCAGCCAGCAATATCTCTCTGGAAAAGATGGAAGCCAGACAGTCGTGGCTGCGTTCAGCTCGTCAGCAGCATGGCTTTTTTAATGCCTTGGAGTTCAACTCCAGTGCCGTGCCCGTCCTGCCTCAACGCGCGATCAAGGAGATCCAACGAGCGGTGGCAAACGACACGATCATCGCCTGCGACGCGGGTGAGAATCGGATCTTCATGACCCACTTTTACCAAACGAAAGCGCCTGGCACATTTATTCAGCCTGCCGCTGTCGGCGGTATGGGATACGCGATCCCGGCGGCGCTGGCCGCTAAGCTCATCTATCCCCAGCGTCAGGTGGTTGCTGTTTGTGGCGACGGCGGTTTTGCTATTGGCATGAACGGGCTGATGACCGCTATTGAAGAGAACATTCCGATCGTCTCTGTGGTACTCAACAACAAGGCATTAGGCTGGGTCAAGCATGGCCAGGGTGAGCGTAACATCGCCTGCGACTTTGCCAGCTTCGACCATGCCGCCATAGCTCGCGCCATGGGCTGCCACGGTATTCGCGTCGAGAACCCCAATCAGCTGGCACCGGCGCTGCACGAAGCGCTGACCAGCGACAAGCCGACTGTGGTTGATGTGCACACCTCGCTGAGCGAGTCGTTCGTGAAAGTGACCTCGCCGCTCGTGGGTGAACGAGGCTGACACCGTACTGGTTTTACGAGCTATAGTGGTAAACGTTCTTTTTGTTGTAGAGTCCGTCGCTAAGAGGCACATGAAGCGGGGTGTCCTGTGGCAAAAAAACCAACAAAGAGACAACGATCCCAAATTGTCAACCTGAACTATGACGCAGAAGGGGATGTGCTGTACATCAACTTCGGGCAGCCACAGGAAGCGGATGATGCAGAGATCACGGACGAGGGAGTTGTCATCCGGCTTCGTGAGGGAAAAATCGTTGGCTTCACCGTGCTGAACGCCAAAGAGAAACTCTATGAGAGCGGTAGCGTGCTAGAAGCTTACGCATGATGGTGGCCAACGGAGGGCCTCTAGCAATGCCTTAGTTCTGTAGCCCGGATGAAACGCAGTGGAATCCGGGAATACCTACCGTCAGCACCCCTGGATTTCGCTTCGCTGTATCCAGGCTACGCGACTGCCGGCAGCCCCCTTACCCTAACCCACTCCCACACAAGGAGAGAGGGAACCCATTCTCACAGGGCAGATGAAATAAGGAGGACACCATGGCAAAGGATTTCACCATCTGTGTTGGAACAATTGG
>JACQEL010000290.1 GCA_016200595.1 Deltaproteobacteria bacterium | reverse complement strand
AAGGTAAGCGTTCAGCCGTCAGCCGTCAGCTTTCAGCAAAAACAAAAGGATTCCGCACACAGGCAACTTTTCCTCGCGCCACAAGTTGGACAACCCCGCTATTTCTTCTTGTCTGGCTGATTGCTGAAAGCTAATAGCTGAACGCTTACGAGTTAAGAGTTAAAAGCTGACAAAGTTTTCATGCTTAACTTTGCCTTCTTCACGCTTCATTGCCTCACATATACCCCAAATCCGTCAGGCGTTTCTCAATCGCTCCCTTCTCTGCTTCGCTCATGGCGACTCCCGGGCTGGGCGCCAAGGGCCCCTGTTGCAGCGACTCAATGCGCTGGCGCAAGGCCAGCGCGACCTCAGGGCGATGGGACGCGAGATTATGACGCTCACGGGGGTCCTCGCGCAGGTGATACAACTCCTCCGCGAGGCGCGGGTTCTGGGGAGCGTAGATATATTTCCACTCTTCGCTACGCCATCCGACCCGGCGGTCGCGTGGATCAGAGCGTATCCGTAAAAAGGCTTCCAGATAGGCCTCCAAATCAAGAGGCGCATCTGCGACGAGTGCAGATTTGAGGCTCTGTCCATGCAGACCGCTGGGGAGTGGCACGTCGATGAGGTCGAGCACGGTAGGAAAGATATCGACTTGCCGGACCAGTTGCGCAACCCGCTTGCCCGCTGGTAATAACGTATGTCCGTCTCCCGCTAGCCAGGTAAACACGAGGGGCACGCGGATCAGATCTTCGTAGACGTCCATTTCATGGCCCTCGCGCTTCGCTGTGGTACGGCCCAACAGGTCGCGCCACAGGCGGTAGGCGCGGTAACGCAGGTCGGTTTTGACTATCCGCTCGCCATGGTCTCCATGCACGACGATCAACGTGTTAGGTGGGAGGAGAGCCAGGAGTGTCGCCAGTTGAGAATCGAGAGAGGAGAGCGCCCGCTCGTAACGGTTACGCCCATACGTGCGGCTGCCAAACTCAGGCAGAATATGACGGTGATGGTGTAACTCCCAGAGATGGAGAAAGAGAAACCAAGGAGCTCTCAATTCAGCCGACTGCAGCCGACGGCGGAGGTCGGTTCCCCAGGTCGTGGAGAGATAGGCCGAGCCCTCGCGGAAATGATACGCATCGAAGCCGCGGTCAAGCCCAGTTTCGGGAAAGAGCGGACCACTCACTTCGGCATAGGTCTGATAGTCGCAGGCTCGTAAGGTTTCTACCAATGACAGAACCGACGGGTTCAGCTTGAGTCCGAAGATCGAGCGAATGCCGTGCACGAAAGAGTACGTACCGGTCAGCAGACTGGCGACACACGGCGTGGTAGACGAGGCCGAAGCGATTGCTTGAGTACAGGCCACTCCTGAGTGCACGAGGCGGTTCAAGGTTGGAATCCGTGCCCCACGCCGCGCCCCAGAGAGGGCATCGGCCCGCAGGCAATCGATGAGCAAAACAAGGATATTTGGCCGGATCATAAAAAAGCCGTCAGCTTTCAGCAGTCAGCTTTCAGCTAGAACCAAGGAGATACCGGACAGTTGCTAATTTGCAAAGCGGGGGTGCTTAGGGAAACGGATGGGCTTTCTGTTTTAGCTGATTGCTGAGGGCTGACGGCTCGTTTCTGCTCCAGCAAACGGCGTAGGGCAGGCTGCGCCTGCCGCTCTCGGCACCGTTTAGCTGATTGCTGATGGCTGACCGCTGACAGCTCGTCTTTGCTCCAACACCCTGCGAGCGGTCTCTAACACTTGCTCTGGCGTGATCCGTTGCATGCACCGGCGTCCAATGGGGCAATGCCGTGTATAGCACGGGCTACAAGCTGCCGGGCCACGCAACACGAATGCATCTGACCCCCACGGCGCCGACCGAACCGGGCTGGTAGCGCCCCACAAAGAGATGACCGGGGTGCCGGTGGCAGCGGCAATGTGCATAGGTCCGGAGTCCGGTCCGAATGCGAGCTGTGCACGACGAAAGATCCCAATCAGGTGACGCAGGCTTGTCTGGCCGGTCAAGTTTGTGAGTGTGTCCCCAACTGCATCACTGACCTCCCGAGCAAAGGCGGCCTCGTCCCGTCCGCCCAACAAGACAATTCCCATGCCATAGGCGTGTTGTAACTCCCGTGCCACCGTGGCCGTGGACTGGGGAAACCAGAAGCGGCTCGGCCAGCGCGAGCCCAGAAAAAATGCCGCAAATGGACGGGGAGTGCCCGTGAGCAGCGTCTCAACTTCCTCTTCCTCCTCTGGACGGAGGCGCAGGTCGAAGTGGATGCCATCATCTGGCAGGCCTAAAGCTTCGGCGAAGGCGAGATACTGGCGCAGCTTAAGCGAGAAATCCGGTACTGGCGCGATCGTATGAGTATTAAACAGCCAGTTACCCTCCTTGCTATTGTGTCGGTGAAATCCCAAGCGCAGCGGCGCGCCCGACCAGCGACTCACCAGGCCGCTCTTGGCGTGACGCTGGAGATCGAGGACGAAATCGAACCGATGACGGCGAATATCACGCAGGAAAGGGAGGACTGCTAAAGGACCATGTGTCCGGCGGTAGAGGAGGACCTCATCGAGAGCTGGGTGATAATCGAGCAGCGGTGCCGCGGCTGGCTCGACCGCCCAGGTGATGTGCGCCGCAGGGTAAGCGCGGCGTAAGCGCGTCAGCAGTGGCAAAGCTCGGGTAACGTCGCCAATCGCACCCAGGAGTATAATCAGGATGCGTTGCGGAGCGAGGGGGAGAGCAAGTGGCGGCACGGAAACCAAGGGTCACGAAGGTAAGCTATATGTCCGGCACACCAAGAGAGGGATTGCCCACACAGGCTGCAGCACATAGTGGCACCGCCGGCTCGGCTGTGCGCACCGGCCAGCGACCAGTGCTACTGGGAAGGGCATTCCCATCGACACCTCAGATTTTGGCGTGCCCCTCATATAGGTGGCTCTGGGGCGAGGGTATAGCCATCCATGATCTGCCAGACCTGCTTTGTCCGAGCCAGCTCCGCTACTTCGGCAGTCAGTCGCCTCCCCGCTACCGCGGGAATCACCGGAGTGCCGAGTTGGGCGAGCCGAGCCGCTCTCCGCGCGGCTCGCTCAATATCGGTGGGGCCGACACCCCAAGAGACTTCGACGAGCAAGTAGACGTCGGTTCCGTCGTGTTTATGCTTTCCTCGCAGCACGATATCTGCCAGGGCAATATCGTCGGCATAGTCCTCCGGCAGTACTCCTGCCTCTACGGCATCATCAAGTAGAGAAGTGAGTTCCTCTGGCGAGAGCACATGGGGGCGGCGGAGTAGACGACCGAAATAGGCGCGAGCTTTGGTCCGATACTCGATTTCGGTAGTAATCCCTTTGAGATCTCCCACCCAATCTGTGAGGGTATGCACAGACTGGGTAAGCCCAGCGACCTGGGTTGAAAGCGTGGAGAGTTGGGCCTCGGTACGCGCTTGCGCTTCGGTTAACGCGATGAGCCCGACTTCGGTACGTACTTGCGCTTCAGCTAGCTCGGCCATTTTAGCTTCGGTGCGGGCCTGGGCATCTGCTAGTTCGGCTACTTTAGCCTCAGTACGGGCTTGGGCTTCAGCTAGCTCCTGGAATCGCCGCTCGCTGTACACACGTAACTCCGCCACCTGTTCCGGCAAAGACAGCAATTCGTCAGTCAGTACCAAGCGGCGGAGGTCTGCTCGCCACTCAGGCTTCTCCTCAAGCATGCGGACCAGATCGCGGAATTCCTCAATGGTAAACGGCATACGCATCCCTTATAACTCGGTAACCGCTTCTCCGGCATTTTTCAATAGCTATCGGCGAGGCAGTTGCGTGGTCGTGGCTCGTGGTCGTTATTCGTGCTCGTTGTTCGTGCTCGTCGCTCGTGCTCAGAAGTTGCAGTAGCATCTTTGCAGGGCTGCTAAATCGAACCACAGGAGATTGGCACAGACCCACACTTTCTGAGTGAAGCAACACCGGGAGCATTAGGAAATTCTTACAATGCAGGGGCGTTCATGCTTCGACAAGCTCAGCATGAACGGGTTTTGCCCGTAATCTTGATCCCTAACCCGTTCGCCCTGAGCCTGTCGAAGGGTGAACAGCGGCTTTTTCAGCGGCCCGTGGCCAGATCGTAAGAATCAGCTAATGCACCCAGCAACACCCGTTCGCTCTGAGCGTAGCCGCATTAGCGGCGAAGTCGAAGAGCGCGCTCTCGGCGGACTTGCCGGCCTTCGGCTTCGCTGCGCGTAGCCTGTCCTGAGCCTGTCGAAGGGCTCAGGCCGAACGGCAACGGAAACAACAGCGAGTGCGGAAGTGGACGAATGTCGTGTGGTTTGATTT
>JACQEL010000289.1 GCA_016200595.1 Deltaproteobacteria bacterium | reverse complement strand
CGGCCGATGACACCAATGCTATTGTGATCGGCACGTGGCCCTATATGCACTGCGAGATGACCTGCGCGGCACTAGAAGCAGGTAAGCATGTTATGTGCGAGGCGCGGATGGCACGAAATGCTGCTGAAGCTCATACTATGCTGAAGGAATCGCAGGCGCATCCCAACTTGATAGCACAGATTGTGCCTTCTCCCTTTACCTTGCGGGTAGATCGCACCATACAGGACATGATTGCTGGCGGATATATCGGAGACCTCTATGCCGTGACTGTACGGGGGACCGCACCGGCATTCGCGAATCCTGAAACTCCACTGCATTGGCGGCAACGACAAGACCTGAGTGGGTTTAACATCCTCACCATGGGTATTTGGTACGAGGCCGCTATGCGCTGGGTCGGACCTGCGTCTGCAGTGTTCGCCCGCACTCGCATTTATACCCCCCAACGCCGCGACCAGGAGACTGGCACATTGGGCACGGTTGACGTGCCCGATCACGTTGATATCGTCGCGGACCTGGCCTGTGGCGCTCAGGCGACCTACCAGTTCAGCGTCGTCTGTGGCCTCGCCCCAGCACCAGGAGCCTGGCTCTTTGGCAGCAAAGGCACGCTGCACTACGATCAGGCCAGTGACAAGCTGTTTGGTGGCCGGCAGGGTGAGAAGACGCTCCAAGAGATCACCGTTGCCCCGGAAAAAGCCGGCCATTGGCGAGTCGAAGAGGAATTCGTCGGCGCTATTCGCGGGCAAGAGAAGATTCAGTTCACCGCCTTTGCCGATGGAGTTAAGTATATGGAGTTCACCGAAGCGGTGCACCGTAGCGCGACCTCAGGTCAGATCGTCTCGTTGCCGCTGGCGGAATTTCGTCGTGAATGAAGATTAACGCCTTTTTCTCACTCAAGAACTCGGCGCTGGAAGAGGTAGTGTGACACCCACCATTCCTGCCCCTGGCGGTAGCCAAACAGTTCCGCACAGGCCAGAAAGAACATCCGCCAGCGCATAAACCAACGCGTCTGCTCCTCAGAACCGTATACGGTTGCGAAGAGGGGCAGAATCTCCTGCCGATACCTATCAAGCTTGGCCAGCCAGGCCTCCGCGGTGCGGGCGTAATGTGTGCCGTTCACGCGCCAGTGGTTTTCAAGAGCTACGTCCCGCTGAAAATAGAGCAACAGGTTATCAGAGGGCATGAGGCCGCCGGTGAAGAAGTAGCGGCCCATCCAGTTGTCAGGCCCTGCGGTCTCAAAAGGGTAAGCAAACTCGCGGTGGCAAAAGATATGGACAAAGAGCTTTCCCCCTGGCTTGAGCCAGGTAGCGATATGAGCAAGAAGTCGTTCATAGTTGCGCATGTGCTCGAACATCTCCACCGACACCACGCGGTCGAAGCAGCGCTCAGTCAAGAAATCGTTCATGTCCGCCGTTACGACCTCGACGTTGGTCACGCCCCGCCGGGCGCACTCTCCCGTGATGAACTCCCGCTGCAGGCGAGAATTGGAAACCGCCAACAGGTGGCTACGGGGGTAGTGCTCGGCGACCCACAGGGACAGCGAGCCCCAACCGCAGCCAAGTTCCAGCACGTCTAGACCGTCTTGCAACTGCGCGCGCTGGCAAGTAAGGTGCAACATCGCCTCCTCGGCGTCATTGAGGGTCGCCACGCCTGCCGGCCAGTAGCAGCTGCTGTACTTGAGTCGTTTCCCGAGCACGTTTTGAAAAAAGACCGGTGGTAGTTCGTAGTGCTGTTCGTTGGCTTTTTCCGTGTACAGGGCGATCGGGCTGCAGCGCAGTTGGTCAAGGAACTCGCGCAACGCCTGACGTGGGGATTCGCTCTTACTGTGATTTTCCTGACAAAGACGTAGGGCCAGCAATCGCCGGACCCCTCGGCGGATTAGCCAGTCCGGGACCATGCCGCGCTCTATCAAGTCGAGCACGGTGTTCATTCCCTCTCCTGTTGCGGAAACCACGGGACGAACGCGCTGGTGGCGCGTTGGTAGGCGCGGTAGTTGTCCCCACGGCTGGCGAGGGCCTGCGCTTCGGTAGCGGGGATGCCGGTCACCTTAAATAGCAAATACAGCATCAACGCTGGGGCAATGAGCGTGAGCCACGCGTGGGGCGCACTTACCGCAGTATCAACTCGCCCGCCAGCGCGTGGCCGATGCCGGTCTCACCGACCGCGTCACCGTGCTCTTACAGGATTACCGGGCAGTCAACGGCCGATACGACAAACTCGTCTCGATCGAGATGATTGAGGCAGTTGGTCACGTCTTTTACGATACCTACTTTCGTCGCTGCAGTGAGCTACTGAAACCTGAGGGGATGATGCTGCTGCAAGCGATCACCATCGCCGACCAACAGTACGAACAAGCCAAACACGCGGTCGATTTCATCCAACGCTACGTCTTCCCTGGCAGTTGCCTCCCCTCGGTCACCGCGATCTGTCAGTCTCTCACGCGCGCGACCGACTTGCGCCTGTTTCACCTGGAGGATCTCACCCCGCACTATGCCACGACTCTGCGCTGTTGGCGTCAGCGCCTGCTGGCTAACCGCGTTCAGGTCCGTGCGCTCGGTTACCCCGAGATGTTTCTCCGCCTGTGGGAATTTTATCTCTGCTACTGTGAAGGCGGCTTTCTCGAACACGCCCTCGGCGACGTGCAAATGCTCTTGACCAAGCCGCTCTGCGGTCGCGAGCCCATCCTGCCGCCGTTAGCGGAAATGCCGTGACCACTACGCTGATCAATGTCCTGGCCTTTTACCTCGGCTGGTTCGCTTGCATTTTAGGGGCAGGCCGCGGCTATCCCTTCATCGGCCCGCTCGTAGTGACGATCCTACTTGGCGTGCACTTTTCCTTGACCCCGGATGTGACGCGCGAGGTCAGCCTCATCTTGTTGGTCGGCGTGCTCGGCTCTAGTCTCGATACGGTGCTGATGCTGAGCGGTGTCTATTCCTTCCCAGGGCATTCCCTGAGTTGGCTGTGCCCTCTGTGGATCACCGCCTTATGGCTGAACTTCGCTACCACCTTCAACACCTCGCTGAGTTGGTTGCGGCGGCGTTATACGCTGGCCGCGGTGCTCGGCGCGGTTGCCGGACCGCTCAGCTATTATGCCGGAGCCCGACTAGGGGCGCTCAGGCTCAACTTGGACTCGACCCTCACCCTGCTTATTCTTGCTGCTATCTGGGGCGTGCTGCTGCCGGGTCTCCTGCGGCTGGCAGTGTTCGTGCCGCAAAGGAGAGCGGGATGAGACGCGAAGGCTGGTTGATAAGGGGCGTCGGTATGCTCCTGTCCTTGTGGCTGATGAGGGCACCCGCAGGGTGGGCGGCAGAGATCGAGGGGGTCACCTTTGCCGACTCCTATCAGGCCGGAGAGACGCGGTTGGTGCTGAACGGCGTCGGGCTCTTACGCTACCGGCTGGTGATTAAAGGTTACGTCGCCGCCCTCTACCTCGGCGAAGGAGTACGGCCGGGGCAGGTCCTCACGGATGTGCCGAAGCGTCTGGAGATCGAGTACTTCTGGGCCATTGCCGGGCCAGACTTTGGCAAGGCGGCCGAGCAGGTCATGGCGGAGAACTTTCCCGCTGCTACCCTGACGCCGTTGCGGTCGCGCATCGAGCGCTTGCACGCCTTGTATAACGATGTGAAGCCGCACGACCGCTATGCCCTCACGTATATCCCGGGGGTGGGGATGGAACTCGCGCTGAACGGGCAAGCCAAGGGCATGATCGAAGGCGCAGACTTCGCGTCAGTGTACTTTGCCATTTGGCTGGGCGCGAAGCCGATCAATGCCTCTTTGAAATCACAACTCCTCAAAACTTCGTGATTTCTCTCACTAAGAGTTTTCTGTCATTAAGTGTACAGGGTCAATGGCAGAAAAGCCAGATCGAAGCCGAGCCCTAAGCTGAAGGGAACTGCTCTCCGAGAGCCACGATGCTATTCTGCACTCTCGGCAATCGACTTTTTCAGGGAGAGGGAGGACCGGCTATAATAATCGAGGAAATATACTATTCGCAAATTTCTGGCCGCATAGGGAAGGGAGGGACAAATGTTTTCATCTGCCGGCGATGGCTCTTCTTTGGGTTGATTGTTCAGGACAAGGGCTTGCCCCCGCGAGAAAAAACCTCCACACTCAAATACCCAGCAAGTTGCTGGCAGAAGTGCCGGTTGCCCTTCGCCACGCTGAGGGCCTGTCCTGAGACCGACGTAGGAGTGACGGAGGACGGTGTGAACCACGCTCGGTGACCCGTTCATGCTCAGTCCTGAGCCCAGCTGCAGGATCGAAGCACGAGAGGAACCTGGGAGGACCAGCAATGAAACACAGCTTCCGAACATTGCGTGTGAGTGAAGTGATGACTACAGCCCTGGTGACGGTTGGCCCTGAGGATTCACTGCAACATGCGCTGGATTTGCTCGACAAATATCACGTGCATGAATTACCCGTTGTGGAACAAGGCCGGCTCATTGGCATTGTGACCGATGGTGACCTCAAGCTGATGTCTCCTACTTATCCGCTCTTTCCTGACCAGGACGAGATCCGTCAGGCTTTGCGTGATCTCAAAGTCGCCGCCGCTATGACGGTCGAGCCCGTGGTCATCGGTTCAGAAGCGACCCTCTTAGAAGCCACCGAGCTATTGTATGAGCGCAGCATCGGCGCGCTCCTCGTCGCGGAAGGGGACCGCCTCCTCGGCGTTCTGTCGGTCAGTGACATTTTGCGCATCATTATCGAGCAGCATCAGACGCAGACGTAAAACGTAAAACGTGAAACGTGAAATGAAGACAAACTCATTCTCCTTTTACGTTTTACGCTTTCCGTTTTAGATTTCACGGGTTAGGCCGAGAAAACTCTTCTGCGATGCTCACCTCTGACCTACTCTTGACCCGTAATGAGGGTCCATACCTCTATCCACGCTATATCAAGATCGAGTCCCAACGCTTCGTTACGATGGCCGAGGAACTCATCGCGCTCTACGCTCAGTACGAGGGCAAGACGCGGCGCGAGTTGACCGACGCGCTGACGCGTTACGCCGAAGATAGTACGGATTATCGCATTCAGCGTGGTCTAGCGAAACTCTTAGGCGATGACCGCTGTGAATTCACCGAGCGCAGTGTGGCTCCACCGGCTGAGGTGCGCCAACGCCTGTTCGCGCTGGCGCGGGAGAACCACCCCGTGGTTTTGCATCCGGACTTGATTCATCCGGTGACCAAGGATGAACTGCTGCTCGAAGTGGCGCGCGAGTACAAGACCGAGGCCGAGCAGATCGCCTGGGCCTTGTATGCCGACCTGAATGAAAATCATATCCTGACGCACTTTGATCCCCCCACGCCGGAGTGGCTGTTGCAGCGGTACAATGTCGCTTTAGCTCAGGCGCTGCTGTATCGCTGTGTGCGGATGAAACTGTCGGTCTTTCGCAATATCCCCAGCCGCTATAAACAATTGTTCAAATTCATCAAGTTTTACCAATTGATGCACACCATTCAAGGCGACCTGGATAGTGGCTATGAGGTGTTGCTCGACGGGCCGGTGAGTTTGTTTCGCCTCTCCCAGAAGTATGGCCTGCAGTTGGCGGTGTTCCTGCCCGCCCTGCTGCTCTGTACGCGGTGGAAAATGGAGGCTGAGATTATTCTGTCTGATGGCGCGCGGCGCTTTTTTCCGCTCGATGAGAGTGCCGGCCTGGTCTCACATTATCGGGACAGCACCATGTACGATTCTCTGCTGGAGCGGACTTTTGCCGAACGTTTCGCCGCTATCGAGAGTGACTGGCAGATCGAGCGTGAGGTCGCCATTCTCAACTTGAAGGACACGGTCTTTATTCCGGACTTCGCTTTCCGGCATACTGACGGCCGCACTGCGCTGCTGGAGATCGTCGGTTTCTGGCGGCCCGATTATTTGCGGAAGAAATTTATGAAGCTCAGGCGGGCTGGACGGACAGACATGGTCGTTGCCGTCTCGGCTGACCTGAATGTCGGGGAAGAGGATCTCGCCGAGGTGCCGGGCAGCGTATTCTTTTTTAAGAATCGTATTAATCCTCACGAAGTCGTGGTTCGCTTGGAGCAAGTAGGGCGGGATGCGAGAGAGGAGCGATAGACATATGCGTTTTGGTTTCGGCGCTTCGAACTTTGAGTTAATGCCGAGTCAGTCTCTGCCGGCTGCCCACTCTGAAATGTTGGAACAAGTCGGGCTGGCCGAAGAGTTGGGGTTTGACTCGGTCTGGGTCGCTGAACAGCATTTCTCATCGGAGCGTCAATGCCCCTCACCGTTCCTTATCGGTACGGCGATCGCCTCGCGCACGACGAGGGTGCAGATCGGGGTCTATACCACCATGACCTTTGCCCATCCCATTCGTGTGGCTGAAGATGCGGCCGTGCTCGATGTTCTCTCGAACGGACGGCTCATTCTCTGCGCCGGCACGGGGTACCGCAAAGAGGAGTTTGCCGCCTACGGCGTTGCTGCTGAGGGTAAACGCTCGCGCATCCGCGAAACTCTGGAGATCCTGCGCTTGGCCTGGGCAGATGAGCCCTTCGTATACCGTGGCAAGTATTTCACTATTCCTGCGACTCCAGCAAACGACACGACCGGTGAGGAATATCCACCGCTCTCAGTCTTTCCTAAGCCGATCCAGAATCCTCTCCCGATCTGGATGGCGGCATTCGGGAACGTCGGCGTGCGCCAGGCTGGCCGGTTAGGTTTGCCATTGTTCACCTCTTGATCCGCTCGGTGTATGTGGCTGAGACCGCAGCGCGCGCGCGCGCCGACACCGAAGCTGCGCTGCTGGCCCAGTATCGCCGCTATGGTCAATGGCGCCCGCAAGTTGGTCTCGAGGGCACCTTTGAGACGCTGACCTCTGACCGTTTCATTATTGGGGATCCGCAGCAGTGTGTTGCTCAGTTGCAGCGTTACGCAGCCGAACTGGGCATCAACTATGTCGTCTGTCGCATGAACCTGGCTGGTCTGGAACATCGCAAAGTGCTGAACTCGATACGCTTGTTTGCGGGTGAGGTGATCCCCCAGTTTCTACCATCTGCGTAAGGGAAAAAGGAACCTACGTGTGAGGTTGACGGAAAAGCAATAAGGCGCTTATTGAAAAAGACGATCTTGGCCAGTACAACCTTTTCGCAAGGGCGTTGATTAGGAAGGGGGAAGAATGCGGATCGGAAATTTTGAAGTAAGGCCGTTGTTGCTATTGTTGGTTTTCTTACCGGTGGCGATTGCCATGGAATTGTTGCACGCAGATCCAGTGTGGATCTTTGCGACTTCAGCTATCGCGATCATCCCGCTTGCCGGCCTGATGGGGCAGTCAACTGAGCATCTCGCTGAGCACATGGGAGCAGGGCTGGGTGGATTGCTGAACGCGTCGTTCGGTAATGCTGCGGAACTCATCATTGCCATGATGGCGTTGAGAGCCGGGCTGCTCGATGTAGTGAAAGCTTCGGTTACCGGCTCGATCATCGGCAATATCCTCCTGGTGCTCGGTGCCAGTGCGGTGGCTGGGGGAATCAAATATCAACGGCAGGTCTTCAACCGCACTGCCGCTACTCTTGGCGTCACGTCGTTAGTCCTGAGCGCCATTGGCTTGGTAGTTCCGGCCTTGTTTCATATTGTCGTCAGCGATCATCCCATGCCCCAGGAACAGGAACTGAGTCTAGAAATCGCCATTGTTTTATTCGTGACCTATATTCTCAGCCTGGTCTTCGCTTTATATACGCACAAACATTTGTATTCAGGGGAGTCAGAAGAAAACGGGGGCCATGTTGTGCGCGAAGCGTTGGGGGTCGAAAGCTGGAGCACGAAGAAATCGGTGACCGTCCTGTTGGTCGCGACGTCCTTCGTTGCCCTCATGAGTGAATTCTTGGTTGGTGCGGTAGAACACACTGCCCGCGAGATTGGTATGACCGAGGTGTTTGTCGGTGTGATTGTCGTCGCGATCATCGGCAACGCGGCGGAGCACAGTACCGCGATTCTCATGGCCATGAAGAATCAGATGGACCTAGCGCTCAACATTGCTATTGGGTCGAGCATTCAGATTGCCTTGTTCGTCGCGCCGCTCTTGGTGTTTTCTGGTTACCTTTTCGGCCAGCCGATGAACCTGCTTTTCTCCGAATTCGAAGTGATGGCGGTCGCCCTCTCGGTGGGAATCGTCGCCATCGTGGCGACGGACGGTGAGTCGAATTGGATGGAAGGCGTGCAGTTGTTAGCGGTGTATATCATCCTGGCAATCGCGTTTTACTTTCTACCGGAAACAGCGGGGGTGGGAGCGCATTAGTCACTAATCCAGGCCGGAGCGTGCTGGCGTCGAGCGCTAAATCGATGTACGTCTCACTTCGCTGGGTTTCCCTGGGCGTGCTTGGCACGGATGGCTTTCGCGCGGGCTTCCAGTTGTGCCGCTTCGGTTTCACGATTCGTTGCTCGGAGCAAGTCAGCATAATTTTCTAAAACGGTGGTGACATAGGGGTGTTCTGATCCCAAAGTTTTCTCCCAGATTGCTAGGGCTCGTTGATAATATCGCGCAGCTTCTGAATATTTACCTTGGATGTGGCAGAAGCTAGCCAGGTTGTTAAGGCTAAGGGCTACATCTGGATGTCCAGGACCTGAAGTTTTCTGTAGGATTGCAAGTATTTTCTGGTACAAGGAGAGAGCTTCACCATATCTACCCTGACTTTCATAAAGGAGAGCTAGATTGTTGAGGCTCGAAGCAACATCGCGATGCTCTTGCCCTAATATCTTCTCTCGGATCGCAAGTGCCTGTAGATAAAGTGACTCAGCCTCGGCATATTTGTGTTCGTCATAGCGGAGGGTTCCCAAATTATTAAGAATATTGACAACGTTGGGATGCTCCGATCCCAAGTTCCTCATCGCAATTGTTAGCGCGTGTTGATATAGAGAATCGGCTTCCTCAAAGTAGTGAAGTGCTTGTAGCACAAGGGCGCGGGCATGCAGGATAGCTACATTGTCTAGAGAATCCTTGATTTTTTCTAAACTGGCTTTTGCTTGATCTAACTCCGTCAGTGCCTCGGTGAAACGGCCGGCGTCGTAGAGTTCCCACACCAGAGGTAACAGCAAAGGATGCATCAGAGATTCAATCGTGCGATGCTCAGCAAGTCTTTCAGTGAGCAAACGCCGGAGGATGCGGATGCGGCGATCGCGAGCTTCAGGGGTGTCTCCTGGAGCAATCGTATGCCCTGCATCTCGCGACAAGATGACAGCCTTTTCTTCAATGGTATAGTCGTTCGGCTCAAGTGAATAATAGTGAGCACGCCAGGACCACAGATTGAGCGCCTGGGTGCGTATCTGGTCAATGAGGTAAACGGGGAGCAAAAAAACGACAACCATTCCAAGGTTAACAAGCCGTTCGCGTCCGAGATTCAGCGTGTCGAGCGTTTTGGGGTCAGCCTCTACCCAGTGCTCCAGCCCGTCTACGAAAAGGATTTCTGGCAGAGTAGACTTCACTTCTTCTAAAAACTCCCGCAATACCCCATCAGGTGGAGGACCCAGTTGGAAGGTTGCAAAGTCAGCAACAGCAAAAGGACGCTTCAGGCCATCAGCCGCGAGTTTTTCGGGCAACTGGCGCCGTTGCACGGGTGAGTTGAGCTGGACAAAAATGAGCGCACCTGGTGCAGCATCGCACAAGGCGAGCAGCAGGCGTGGATAATCGTCCGTAGGTGATTTCCCGTGTGGCACCTGACTTAACACATTCCTCTTAACGACCGCGGCTCCTGCGGGACCGGGCTGGCTTGGACTTTCTAGCTTTCTGCGTTTCGCGCTCGGCATTTCTTATTCCCAGGTATTCGTGAACCGCTGGATGCAAGTCGAACCACTGGTCACCATTATATTCAAGGATGCAGAGACTTTGCAGCAGCATCCTGAACGCAGCAGAACGGTCGGCTGTCTGCTTCGGCCAGTCTGTTCGATCGCCCAACGTTGCTTCGATGTCTTCCAAGGTAACCGACGTCTCGCTATACGTGCGTGGAGAGAGCCGACTCGAGTACTCGTTACGCAGAAGGCGAGTGACTTCTTGGACATCATCAATTTCGATACGCGTACGCTGCTTGATCCTCGCCCCAATAGCAGCTTCCCGCAGCATATACAGCAAGTCGCGCAGCACGCCACCAGAATAGGTAATGAGAAACTCTATAGCCTCTTCTGAAATGAGGTTGGCGCTCTCGTCAAGTCGCTCAAAGATAATCTGCCGGATAATCGTACGGCCTCTCTCTGCTGTCTTCCTATCTATTCCGGCTTCAGAAGGCTCGGAAGGTGATGGTGTGACGGGAATCATCGGCAAAAGGTAGCGGATCGGATATCCTTGGGCACCGGCTTCCTGTTCGTACCATAATGCGATGGGAAAGGTGAAAATCACACTACAGGGAAGGTCCAGAAGCTGCGGACGGTGCTCGAAGAAGAGTTTGCTGCTCTGGTCGCGGTCCTCGATCTTATCGAGATCTTCCAGAACCAGGAGCAATTTGCGTCCCTTAAGTTTGTCCTCGATTGCACGGACGATGATCTGCATGTTCAGGCGCAGTTGATCCAGGCGACCTTCGATGTGTCTGACGGCGGTATCGCGGGTTTCACCTCCGCTGTAGATCTTACCGGAGAACCTGGCGAAAAGGGCGGTAAAAACGTTGAACTTCGCTCCTGCTTCGATGGTCAGTTTGTGTCCTCCTGATTCTACTTCCTCTCGTGTGCGGTCATCGAACCACTCCAGCAGGATTTTCGCTTCATCTCCATCGGCAATAATCGCGTTCTCTTGGGCACCCATCTCAACAAGCTGTGAGGCACAGAAGAACAACAATTGCCGGTAATCCACGGTTGGCAGCGAGTACCGATTGCCGATTCGGGCAATAACCACGTAGTAAAGATCCTCAATCGCACGCTTAACGCGAAAGAGTTCTGTAGACTTTCCTGATCCTGAATGTCCTGCAAACAAAGCCTTCACCGGCTCGGGTTGCGCATACGCTTGACGCAACTGTTCGATCAGTCTCAGTACCGCGCCACTTCCCCGAGCTTCCTCGGTATCCACCCACATATGCCAGGTAGATTCATCCAGTGGCTTCGGGCTCGTGAATTGTGAGATTTCAGAGAGCTGAGTCGCTTTGGGTTTTGCATTTGTCGTCACTTCGTCGGATTCTCCTTAGCGTGCTTAGCCCGGATCGCTTGGGCGCTAGCTTCCAGTTTCGCTGCCTCTGCCTCCCGTTTCGTCTGTCGTAGTAGGTCGGCGTAATTCTCCAGGCTCGTGGCCACACCGGGATGCTCGGGTCCCAGCACCTTCTCCCGGATCGCCAGGGCCCGCTGGTAGAGCGGCTCAGCCTTGGCATACTGGCCCTGGGCGTAGTAGAGCCCTGCCAGGTTGTTGAGGCTCGTGGCTACAGTGGGATGCTCGGGCCCCAGAGCTTTCTCCCAGATCGCCAGCGCCCGCTGGTAGAGCGGCTCGGCCTTGGCATACTGGCCCTGGGTCTTGTAGTAGAGCAGTGCCAGGTTGTTGAGGCTGGTGGCCACATC
>JACQEL010000257.1 GCA_016200595.1 Deltaproteobacteria bacterium | reverse complement strand
TTCTCGTTTAACTCCACAGCTTTGAGTGCCCATTCCGCGCTCGTATCGATCCACTGCGCCGCCGTTTGCTTCAGCGGCCCACACAACGGGGCATTCAGCTCCTCGAACATCTTCATAAATGGGTTGTTAGCCTGGGTATGCTCTGCCATGACAGATTCCTCCTTACAATGGTGAAGGCGATAAGCGCCAGCTGCATTGCTCGCAATGCTAGCTTACAGCGCTAACTATTGCAAGCGGACGCAGAGCGAGTTCCTGTCTCCTCGGTGACCAAAACCCCAGTTTCACGACGACCGTTCCGTCTCGTTCACCTTACGGAACGAGCGGTACATATCGATCAGCATTTCCCGCTGGCGCGCGGACAGATAGGGATCGTGCATGACCGCCTTGATCACGTCACTCTCTTCAGCCTCTTCTGGATCGAGGATTCCCGCCTGGGTATACAGCGTTTCAGCGGAGAGGCGCAAGCCTTTGGCGAGCGATTGGAGAATCATACTACTGGGAGTACGCAGCCCGCGCTCGATCTGGCTCAGATAAGGATTGGAGATCCCACACATCTCGGCCAGCTGGCGGACTGAGAGCTGGGCCAACTCACGCTGGCGACGGATGAATTCGCCAAGGTTGGTGTACGGATCAGCTTTTTTGCTAGCCATAGTTGTGTGCTAACTGAATTTGCTAGCGAGCGCAAGCAAGGCACAAGTTGTATATTTGTCGGGTGGGCAGCGCCCACCGATCCTGCCTCAGCGCTACGCCCCTTGTGGTGGGCAGTGCCCACTCTACGGGCGTGTCTACGTTGAATTTGTGCATACCCCTAAGCAGCCCTAATGTCGCAGTAGGCTGGAATGAGTGTAACGAATTCCAGCGCTGGGTTTCGCTCCGCTCAACCCAGCCTACCTGACTGAAGTCAGCTCAGCTTTTGTCGGGTGGGCAGCGCCCACCGATCCTGCCCCGGCGTTGCATCCCTTGTGGTGGGCAGTGCCCACTGTCGCTCGAAGCAGTCAGATCAGCTACGCCTTACGCCAACACTTTCATCACTTGCAGTTCTTTGCGCAACCGCTCACGCTGTTCTGGATCGAGTGGAGCGACCGGTCGGCGCGGAATACCAGCCGGCAGGCCAATCAGTTCCATCGCCGTTTTCACCGGCGCGGGAAACGAGCCTAAACTCATGGCTAACCAGAAGCGCGTGAGCCGGTTCTGTACCGCCCAGGCTTCCTGCAGCCGTCCGGCAGTACACAAGCGCACGACCTCCAGCGATAATTCCGGACAAACATTGGCACTCCCAAGGATCGCCCCTTGGCTGCCAGCCAGCAACCCGGGCAGCAGCAAAGTATCAAGGCCAGTCACCACGCTGAAATCCGCGCGACGCTGTAGCACGAGGTCGTTGAGTAACGTCAAATCGCCGCTGCTATCTTTGATCCCCACAATCTGCGGAAATCGTTCAGCCAATGCCCTCACTGCCGGTGTTCCTAAGACGTTTCCGGCAAGCATGGGAATGTTATAGAGCACCAGCGGCAGGCTGGTGGCTTGAGCCAAAGCACTATAGTGAGTCAGCATCTCCTCTTGGGTCGGCCGTACGAAGCTCGGCGGGACGGCACACAGATAATCAACCCCCGCCGCTTGCGCCGCCTCTGCCAGACGGATTGCTTCACGGGTGGAAGCGACCCCTACTCCAGCAATCACTGACACCCGCTTCTTCACCAAGGTGACAGCGAGTTGAAACAGCCGGATTTTCTCTTCAAAACTCAGCGCCCAAGATTCCCCGGTGCTACTGACCACGAAGACCCCATCGACCCCCTTGTTCAGCGTCCAATTGAGGATGGTCTCGAAGGCTCTCTCCTCGAGGTTCTCGTGCTTATCGAAAGGCGTAATCATCGCTGAATACACGCCATGCAACATATTTTGCTCCTTTCTGGGAGCTAAATCAGACCACAAGAGATTGGCACACCAAGGGTGTCACCCTGAGCGCAGCGAAGGGTCTCAGAGTCAGATGCTTCGCGGAGTTTATCCTGAGCGCAGCCGAAGGGCTCAGCATGACATGTCTCTAGGTCTCCGGCGTAAAGTGTACGAATGTTGTGTGGTTCGATTTAGGCAGCCTGCCCACTCATTTCAGGGATTCTTAGCATACCTCTGCTCTTTGCCCAACAGACAACAGAACGGGTGCATGGACACTTTTTAACTGGTATAGGAACTACATATTTACACGAAGGAGGGATATCTATGCCGAGCGCTGCTGCACGCAACAGGAGTTCTACACCGAAGGCCCAGGACAAGCAGTGGACGATCATGGTCTATCTGGCGGGAGACAACAATCTCGACAGCGCCGGGGTCACCGACCTCAAGGAAATGAAAAAGGTCGGCTCGACGGACCAGATCAATGTCATCGCCCAATTTGACCGTTCGGGTAGTAACCAAGCCACCAAGCGCTATTATCTCCAAAAAAGCACAACGCTTGATAAGGACGCGGTGGCTAACCTCGGAGAGACCGATACCGGCGATCCGCAAGTCTTAGCAAGCTTTATCCAGTGGGGGATGAAGAATTATCCAGCCCAGCACTACCTCGTGGTCATCTGGAATCACGGCGCCGGGTGGGATGATACGGATATCTATCATACGGCACGCAGTACACTAAAACTCAATGTCAAGCGACGCAATCAGATTGCCGCGCCTGCACGCGGTGCCGCTCGGGGGGAAATTCCGATTCGCCGCCTCCGTGTGGTCGGTAGTAAACGCTTCCGCCGAGCTCTCTTCAAGACAACAATTGAGAGAGCGGTCAGTCCCGGGCAGCAGAATCGCGCCATCGCTTTTGACGATACCTCCAAAGACTTCCTCGATAATATCGAGATGAAACAAGTGCTCGCATCAGTGAAAAAGACGCTGGGTCGGAAAATCGATATTCTCGGCATGGATGCGTGCTTAATGAGTATGGCTGAAGTCGGATATCAATTGTGTGACAGTGTCGCACTTACAGTCGGCTCCGAAGAGGTCGAGCCAGGAGATGGGTGGCCATACGATACGATCCTTACCGCCCTGGCCAAGAAACCAAAGATGACCCCACAGGAGTTAGCTAGAACGGTCGTTACGAAATATCTCGCCTCCTACGATGCGCAGGCAGGCGTGACCCAAGCCGCTTGTGATTTGACCAAGGCCAAAACTCTGACTGGCGCGATTGACCAATTGGCCCAGGTGCTGAAGAGCCACTTGAGCGATGGCACTATCAGCACGGCAATCTTGCAGGCGCGGAATCAAGCACAAACGTACGAAGTGCCTGACTACATCGACCTCTACGATTTCTGTACGTTGCTGGAACACCAGTGTGCGCACGCCGACGTGCAAGCTGCCTGTCAGGGCGTGCAAGCCGCCCTCTCCCCGAACGGCTATGTCATCCAATCCGGTTACAAAGGCGCGAGTATGCAGCACTCCCACGGTCTTTCCATCTATTTCCCACAAAAGGGCATCTCTCCGCTCTACGCCACGCTCGACTTCACCAAACAGACCTCGTGGGATGAGTTTCTGCGGGCGTATCAAAACAGTACGCGCCGGCGTGGCTAGTGGACACTCAGTAATGAATTTCAGAATAAGGGATTTGACACTACACTTCTCTTGACAGGATAATCCCTGAGCAAGCATCAGGACCTGATCCAGCAGAATCGCTAAGGAGAGGGAGCGCATGTACTGCCGGCACTGTGGATATGAAAACCCAGAGGGGATGAAATTTTGTGGTCAGTGCGGCATCTCCCTCACTGCTCAGACCTGTGCTGTCGAGACTCTAGGTCCAAGGCCCCAGACTTTATACACTAGACCGATTCTGGCTGAACGCCGTCAGCTCACAGTGATGTTTTGCGATCTGGTTGGTTCTACACCCCTCTCAGAGCGGCTTGATCCTGAAGAACTGTACCACGTCGTCCTCACCTATCAAGCAATGTGTGAAGACGTTATCCGTCGCTTTGAGGGGTATGTCGCGCAATATCAAGGAGATGGACTGCTGGTGTACTTCGGCTATCCCCAAGCCCACGAGGATGATGCTGCGCGCGCGGTCCGTTCAGGGTTGGGTATCCTTGCCGAACTGCAGCACAGCAATAGACGGCTCCAACGGACGATACGCGGGATACAGGAATCGCCTCTACAACTGCGCATCGGCATCCACTCCGGCCTCGTGGTCGTTGGCGAAATTGGCGTCGGCGCGAGACGCGAACAGATTGCTTTAGGTGAAACACCAAACATCGCCGCTCGACTGCAAGGGCTTGCTGAGCCGGATTCACTCGTAATCAGTGCCGCAACCTACCGCCTGACAGAAGGTTTGTTTACCTGTCACGACCGTGGCGCTTATGAGTTGAAGGGGATTTCGGCTCCGGTACAAGTCTATCAGGCGCTTGGGGAGAGTGAGATCCAGAGTCGTTTCGAGGTGGCAGTTGCAAGGGGACTGACTCCACTCGTCGGAAGAGAACAGGAGATGGAATTGTTACTCCGGCACTGGCGCCATGTAACCGCTGGTGGCAGCCGCAGCGTTTTCTTAAGTGGGGAGGCTGGTATTGGGAAATCGCGCCTTGTGCAAGCCCTGAAAGAGTACGTCGCACGAGAATCTCACGGCCGGATCGAGTGTCGCTGCTCACCGTACGCTCAGCACAGTGCGTTCTTTCCTCTCTTCGATCTCTTACAGCGAGTCCTGCAATTCAAAAGAGACGATTTGCCTGAGGACAAATTCCGCAAACTCGAAGACCTGTTAGAACGCCAGGGGCAAATGCAGCGTCATGCTGCGCTTTCATTTCCAGAGGCCGTCCCGCTCCTCGCTTCGTTACTCTCTCTGCCGTTACCGGACCGTTACACGCTACCGGACCTTCCTCCCCAACGACTGCGGCAGAAGCTTTTTGATGTGTTGTCAGCTTGGCTGCAGGCAATGGCAGAGCGATACCCCACATTATTTGTCGTGGAAGATCTGCAGTGGAGCGATCCATCAACATTGGAACTGTTGCACTTCTTTGTTAACCGAAGGTCAGCTGCGCATATCTTGACCATCTTTGCGGCACGCCCAGAGTTTCATCCACCGTGGCAGAGTTCTCCTGAGGTAACGACACTGATCCTCCCCCGCCTGCCCCGTCTTCAGGTAGAGGAGTTGCTGGGAATGTTGACAAAGAGGAAGATGCTTCCAGCCGAGGTGGTCACACAGATCGTGAGCAAAACTGATGGTGTTCCCTTATTCGTCGAAGAGTTGACCGAGATGGTACTGGAGTCGGGCCTACTCAAGGAACACGTGGACCGCTATGAGCTGGCTGGTCCGCTGCCTCCGCTGGCAATTCCTGCGACGCTCCACGACTCGCTCATGGCCAGACTGGATCGACTAGCTACAGCGAAAGAGGTGGCGCAACTGGGAGCGACGCTGGGGCGGGAGTTTCCCTATGATTTGATCCAGGCCGTCTCGCCGCTGCACGAGGCAACTTTGCAGAAAGGGCTTGCTCGCTTGGTGGAAGCTGATCTCCTCTCCCAGCGCGGCTTTCCTCCCCAGGCGCGCTACACCTTCAAACATGCTCTCATTCAGGAGACTGCCTATCAGTCATTGCTCAAAAGTAAGCGCCAACAGTATCACCAACAGATTGCCCAGATCCTCGAAGTGCAATTTCCCGAGAGCACGGACACCCAGCCTGAGTTGCTAGCCTACCATTACTCCGAGGCGGGAGTGCGGGAGAAGGCCCTTGTCTACTGGCAGAAGGCGGGTCATCAAGCCATGGAGCGTTCAGCGCATACCGAAGCTATCAGTCACTTCACCAAGGGACTGGCTGTACTCAAGACCTTCCCTGATACTCCTGAACGTGCCCAGCAAGAGCTCGCGCTGTCCATCGCTCTTGGCGCCCCGCTCTTGACGGTCAAAGGGCACACGGCCCCGGAAGTGGAGCAAACCTATGCACGGGCACGGGAGCTGTGCCGGCAGGTGGGCGAAACTCCGCAACTCTTCCAGACGCTCCTAGGACTGGTCCGATTTTATGCCGTGCGCGGAGCGTTTCAGACAGCGCACGAACTCAGTGAACAGTGCCTCAGCCTCGCTCAAAACGTGCACGACCCCGCCCTGTTGTCGTGGGCACACTGTTTTCTCGGGGAAACCTTGTTCCACACGGGAGAGTTGATCGCTGCACGGGAACAGGTCGAACAGGGAATTGCCTTCTACGACCCTCAATACCATCGCCCTCTCGCCTCTCTCTATGGCCAAGATCCGAAGGTCGGCTGTCTGTATTTTGCCGCTCTGGCGT